>JBFWJP010000059.1:0-7677 GCA_050253135.1 Desulfurella sp.
CTATACTTTGCAAAATACCATACCTTGACCTAAATAAATTTATTAAGAAATATCACTTAATTGGTACATTGTACTATCCAAACGGTTTTAAAACGCATGTAATATCTAAAGATTCTATCTACAGTGTAGTATGGCCATCAAAAAAAATAAATATTGAAGTTAAACTTAACAAAAACTTACAACTACCTATAAAAAAGGATCAAGAGGTAGGTGAGTTGATTGTAAATGGCAAGAAAGTAGCATTACTTGCAAGTACCAATATAAATAAGCCAAACATAATACAAAAACTAACGAGACTGTAAGCTTACTCAATTAGTATCAAGCCGTATAGAACGCTTTCGCTAAAATATATATCAACAATAGAGCTTATTTCTATACCTACAGCATCAAGTGAATATCTCACTAAAGTTGGCTTCAAACAGACTTTTTTATCATGGTAAGAGCATGTTTCACACAAATTACAATTGCCTGGAAAAAGTGCATATGCGTATAATTTATTCTGCGAAAAATAGAATTTTTCCCTATCAAGCAGCATTTTTAGCATTTCTCTCTTTTGAGTTTCAAAAAAATTATTATCGATGAAACATTTAATCAATAACGCTTTTGCATAGCTGTAAAGCCACTTTCTTGCCAAAATATAATCTGGTGCCTTTGGAGGACACGAGGGATTTTTGTCATATTGAGGACAGTTTGTGCATTTTATTATGCTTCTTGGTGAAATCTTAATACTGCTTACATTTATATTTTTTTCAAAAATAATATGCATTTTTTAAGATTTCTTTAAAATTTTTGAATAACTATCTTTTAAATCTACCGTTTTATTGAAAATTAGATGGTCTTGCGTGGAGTCTTTATCTTTACAAAAATATCCCAGTCTTAAAAACTGAAAATTCTCAAAATCTTTAGCCTCAAGCAGAGATTTTTCTGCTTTTGCATTTTTTACAACCAATGAATTTGGATTTAAATTTGCTGTAAAATCACTTTCTCCATCAGTTTCTTCGGGGTTTTCTTTTAGAAAAAGCTTATCGTACAATCTTAATTCTATATCAACACAGTCTTTTGCGCATACCCAGTGAATTGTGCCTTTAACTTTTCTACCATCACTTGTCCAACCACCTTTAGAGTTTGGATCGTATGTGCACCAAACAGTTTTAACATTGCCATTTTCGTCTAATTCATAACCTGTGCACACTATATAATAAGCAAATACCAACCTTACCTCTTGACCAACAAACAACCTATGAAAACCCTTTGGCGGTGTTATTGCAAAATCACTACGTTCAATAAACAATTCCTTGCCAAAAGAAACCAATCTTTTGCCAAAAGAATCATCTTCGGGGTTATTGGAAGCTTCAACATACTCAATTTTATCTTCTGGATAATTTTCTATAATTAGCTTTATGGGGTCTTGCACAACCATTGCTCTTTTGGCTTTTTTATTCAATATTTCCCTTGCACAATGCTCAAGTAAAGCATAATCTATGATACTGTTGCTTTTTGTTACACCAATTTTTTGTATAAAATCCTTTATAATTTCGCTTGTAAAACCACGTCTTTTTAGCCCTTTAATAGTTGGCATTCTAGGGTCATCCCAGCCGTTTACATATTTGTTTTGTACTAAATATAGAAGCTTTCGCTTGCTCAAAACCGTGTAGGTCATATTTAATCTAGCAAACTCGATTTGCCTTGGATGAAACACACCAAGCTGGTCTAAAAACCAATCATACAATACCCTGTGGTCTTCGAATTCAAGCGTACATAAAGAATGAGTAACCTTCTCAACTGAGTCTTCTAAACCATGTGCCCAATCATAGGTAGGATAAATACACCATTTATTTTTAGTTCTATGATGAGGTGTCTTAATTATGCGATACATTACTGGATCACGCATATTGAGGTTTGGATGAGACATATCAATCTTTGCTCTTAACACGCATTCACCTTCTTCAAATTCTCCATTTTTCATTTTTTCAAATAACTCTAAATTTTCTTCAACGCTCCTTGATCTATATGGGCTTTCTGTGCCACTTTGCGTTAATGTACCTCTAGTTTGTCTTATTTCTTCTGGACTCAAGTGACATACATAAGCTTTACCTTGCTTAATAAGAGCCACTGCAAATTCATACATTTGTTCAAAGTAATCAGATGCATAATATACCCTATCGCCAAAATCATACCCAAGCCACTTCACATCTTCAATAATAGAATTTATGTAGTCAAGATTTTCTTTTGTTGGGTTTGTATCATCAAACCGTAAGTTGCACTTGCCACCAAACTTTTTAGCTATCTCAAAATTTATCACTATAGCCTTTGCATGACCAATATGCAAGTAACCATTAGGTTCTGGTGGAAAGCGCGTTTGGACATAGTTAAACCTACCATTTTTTAGGTCTTCTATAATAATTTCTTCTATAAAATTTGATGCTTCAAACATTTCCATAAGTAACTATTCTACATGAGTTAATAGAAAAAATCAATATTTGTGCAAAGAGGAACTCATGGATTTAAAGATATTTGAATACACAAAGCTTGTTAACATAGCGCTCAAAACTAACATGCTTGCACTTTTATCATCCAAAACACCGAAACTTTTTCCAAATTGAGATACAGCGACAAGTAGTGTTAAAGGAAAAGAAATACCCATCGGAGCCATAAAAACTTCTTTTGCTTTAAAATCAGAAAACAACAGAACAAAGCTCGATAAGTATCTAATTAAAACAATAATTATCGTTACTAAACAAGCATTTTTAATCATATCTAAACTCATCATTGCACTTAAATCAAAGGATAAGCCCACATGTATGAAAAAAATAGGCACTAAAAAGCCATTACCGATAATACCAAAACTCGTTTTTATGTTTTCATTTTCTTGTAAAGATAAAGAAAAAATAAGACCACTTATAAAAGCGCCTAGAATTGGCTCTATACCCAAAATATTTGATAAAAAAACAAATACAATTAAGTTTAAAAAATTTGTTCTTATTCCTGTTTCCGTTGTATTGCCTGTCTTTAGAAAAATTTCACTCAGATGCGGAAACCACCACAAAAAAAGCTTAAGCAGTTTTAAGAATAAAATGGATAATACAATAAATACACAAAGTTGAACAATTTTTACTAAAGATTGCATGCTAAAACCAAATTTAAAATACAGGTTAAAAATAATTATAGTGAAAAGGCTAATGATTTCTCCTATGCTGCCAAGAATCAGCACTTTTAAACCAAAAGGCTTATTTATCATATTTTGCTCTTTCAACACAGGATACAGCAGACCAATTGATGTTACACAAAACGCCAAAACAAAAATTGTTGGCTTTTGTAACTCTTTTGTAATTAAAAACCCAAATGCAATAACAACGGCAAAATATAAAACAAATACAAATGCATCTTTCTTTGTAATATGTTTAAGTGCTTTGATATCCAACTCCAAACCTGCCATATACATTAGCACAATAAAGCCGAACAAAGCCAAAAAATTTACTACAATGGAATTATGCCATGTTAAACTTAATGTATTTTTTACCGCAATACCATACAAAATCTCACCAACAGCTGAGGGAATCTTAAGTTTTTTCGAGATAAATGGCATCAAAAACATTCCCAATATAATAAGCAAAAGTCTCAAAATATCGCTATCACTCATAATGGAATTACTAATACGCTATTTTTTATATTTTTTGCAATTAAATAAGCAATATGCGGTTTTAAAAAGGAGATTTTGGAGTTTTTATCGTAGTTTAAAACAACAAGGTAGTTTGGGAACTTTCTAGCGTATTCAATAGTACCAATAACAGGGTTTTTTACTTGCGTTTTAAAGTTAATTTTTGTTTTATACACACTTTCAAAATCTCTCACAAGTGCTGCAGCCTTTCTTATTTGAATTTTTTCGCCTAAAGAAGATAAGCTGTCTGGCATAATATTTAATAAAACTCTGTATTCTATATCGAATATTTTTGATAACTCAATCGTAGTTTCAAGTACAGATAGCATATCAAAAGAATTCATAACCGCTATTATACCTTTGTAAGGGTAAGCTCCTTTGGCAATTAAAAACGGTTTTGTGCAATTTTTGAATATAAATTTTAACTTTAAATGCAAAAAATCGTTAAATTCAGGCAAAACATAAACGCCTACGTCTTCTTTAAAAGAAAATACTTCCGAAATTTTATCCACGATAATATCTGGCACATTTATCTTTGGGTGATTGAGTCTGTCTGATAGAGGAAACTTGTATGAAATAAGGGTCCATTTGGCTTGCAGTTTTTCTGCCAAATACATTGTCTCATTTATTATGCTTCTTTGCTGGTTTTCTAAAGCTACACATTCGTTACCATACTGAGACGGAAACTGAGGTATACCTTTTAGTAAAATATTTGCAATATTTTCAAGTGTTTTTGGCTGACCAACAAGTATCACTTTATCATTTATTTTTATAATCGAATCTCCATTTGGTATAATAAGCTGATCCTTTCTATAAATAGCAGCTACATGCCATGTTTTTGCTTTTAATGTGCTTAATTTCTTATCCGTTAAATGTGATTTCGATAAAACACTCACTTCTATAATCTCAGACTCACCAAGCCCTACATTTATTGCCTTTGAATAGTTTCTTTTAAGTCTGCCAATAACTGTTTCAACAGCCAAATCAATAGGCTTTATTATCTTTGCATTGTACTGTTTGAATTCTTCTTCATGGTCATTATCGTAGGACAATACTATAATAGGCTTATCCAAATGAAAATTTAATCTTATAATGCGACATACTTCAAGGTTTACATCGCTGTCTTTAAATGTGGTTATAATAGCTGTGAGATTTTTTAAATCAAGTTTTTTCCAGGTAAGTATACTGCTTGCATCTGCATGTATAAACTCACAGTTCCTGAATTGTTCTTTAAGCGAGTTAATCTTTATAGGATCTATATCAAGCGCCACCGTAGGGTAGAGTTTTGATACTTCTTCAAGAAGCTTTATTTCAAAATATCCAAGCCCACATAAAATTACAAATGGTTCATCCATAAATTTTAAGCGGCTTGGGTTTTTTAATTAACATTGAACACATTATTGCAAAAATGGGCAGTACCTCAATAATGTAAAATACTGCATCCAACCCAAAATGATCGCTAACCACACCAAATAGGCTCACGCCAATGCCTCCTGTACCTATTGCAAAACCTGCCGCAATACCAGAAGCAAGTGCCTTTTTGTGTGGCAAAAACTCCTGAGCCAACACTACTGTAACAGAAAACGTTGATATCAAAACAAACCCAACTAAAAATGCAAAAACAAATAAAGCTACCTCGTTTTTTATATTATTAAAAATTATATTTAAAATTAATGTCATAGTCATAGTAGCAATTAAAGTATTCTTCGTACCAATTCTATCGGCTAGCATACCACCAAAAACAGTACCCAAAGCGCCGCCTGCGAGCAAGCTAAACAGCAATGCTGAAACAAAAGATGGCTGATCTTTTAGATATACTGCATACTTAAATGGCAAATAAGACATCAAACCAAAATATATCCATGTTCTAAACAAAATGTACAATATAAGCAAAAATAAACTAACCTTATCTACGCTAAATTCAATAGGTAAGTTTATTTTTTTGCTATCTGTTTTTTTTGTTTTTTTACTAAGAAGCAAATCTTGTATCAAAAGTGCTATTGGCAGACTTATAAAAAGTACACCCAATGTCCCTTTCATATCAAACTTGTATATAAAAAAGTACATTAAGAGTGGACCTATGGCAAAACCAATATTGCCGCCCAAAGAAAATATACTCATACCTGTAGCCTTTTTTTCTCCTGTATAGTTACTCGCTTCATTAAAAGCCATAGGGTGAAATGCACTAACACCCAAGCCACTTACAGCGACAAGCAAAAGTAAAAGGTAAAAATTATGTGCTAAACCAGAAAACGCCACACCCAACGATGCAAGCAAAATCCCCAAAACTATTAAATACCTCATGTTTTTCTTATCGCCAATGTAGCCAAAATATATTTGTATAACAGAAGAAAAAACATTTGTAACTAGCAAAATAACACCAGTTTGCGCATAATTGAGATTAAATTCTTTTTTAAAAAAAGGCAAACATGCAGGCACTGCGCTTTGATTTATATCGGTTACAATATGACCAATAGATAACAAAATCAAAGCAAACCAGTTCACTGTACAATCATACTAAATTTTTAAAAAAACGCAAATTCTATTAAGGTATTAGAATAAACGCAAAAATTAAAATATGTATACCAAATAAAAAATGAAGCAAAAATAACACAGTTGAGTTTGAAACTTGACTATTTATGTGGTATAAAAATAACAGGAGGCGTAAAATGGATAAATTTTTTATAGCAGGGCCATGCGTTATAGAATCAGAAATTATTGTTTTAACGATAGCTGAAAAATTAAAACGCTTAAGTGAAAAATTCAATATAGAAATTATTTTCAAAGCCTCTTTTGATAAGGCAAACCGCTCAAGCATAGACTCATACAGAGGCGTTAGTATTGATACAGGCATGAAAATATTAGCCAAAGTTAAAGAAACTTTTAATATGAGGCTAACAACCGACATTCACCTACCGGATCAAGCAAATATGGTAAAAGACACCATTGACATCATCCAAATACCTGCATTTTTGTGCAGACAAACCGATTTGCTCATAGCAGCTGCTAAAACAAAACGCATTGTAAATATCAAGAAAGGACAGTTTATGGCGCCATGGGATATGAAATATGCTATTGAAAAAGTTAATCAGTCTGGAAACAACAATGTATGGCTAACAGAAAGGGGTAGTAGTTTTGGTTACAATAATTTAGTTGTAGATTTTAGAGGCATGCTTATTATGAAAGAATTAGGTGTACCAGTGATTTATGATGCTACACATTCTATGCAACTACCAGGTGGGGCAAAAAGCAGTCTTGGTACACCTCAATATGCGCCAATCCTTGCAAAAGCCGCAGCAAGTATAGGTGTAGACGGTTTATTTTTTGAAACGCATGTTAACCCTAAAGAAGCGCTATCTGATGCTTCAAATATGATTAGCCTTAACGAGTTTGAAAAAGCGATACCAGAAATACTAGAGCACTGGTATATCTCAAAAAAATATGAAGCTTATTTATAGATACATTGCCAAAAGGTTTATAAAAATTTTTTTACTTGTTTTTGTTATAACACTTAGTCTTTTCTATGTTATAGATTTTTTTAATAATCTCTCAACACTTATATCAAACAAAGTAAGTTTATCGCTAGCTTTGTACTATTACTTGGCATATACACCTAAGATAGCGTATGTATTGCTTCCGTTTGTATTTAGTATAAGTACACTTATTACTCTGGGTTATATGGCCTACACAAATGAAATTTTAGCAATAAAAAACAGTGGCGTAAGTACATTAAAAATTGCTACACCGATATACATCATTACCTTTTTTTTGGTTTTGTTTATGCTGGTCCTTGATAATTTTATAGTACCATATACATACGATAAAGCTTTGCTCATTAGAGAAATATACATTGAAAACAAAAATCAAAATCTTTGGGCCAAAGAAGGTAACGTTTTTGTAAAAATCAACTCGATTTTTTATAAAGAGAAGCTAGCCAACGGTGTTGAAGCATATTTCGTATCGGATAATAACATAAACAAAGTAGCTTTTGCAAAACTTGCAAAAATTAATAATTCTTC
>JBFWJP010000060.1:0-7568 GCA_050253135.1 Desulfurella sp.
ACTGTATAAGTTAGCAAAGAACAATGTCCAATCAGGTTTATCGGAAAACACTTTTTTGAAAACAAAAAACTTAACAATATACGCAAACACACTGTCTGCTAACCACAATATAGCCTACGATGTATTTGTAGATATTGAAAATAAAATCATAAAAGCAAAAAAAGTTGAGTTTGTAGATACACAAGAAGGATTTGCATTAAAGTGTTTTAATGGAAGTCTATTTTATATGGACAAAAACAGTATAAATAGCGCTTCTTTTAAAGTTTATACAGCAGTTATTAAATTTTCTGATTTAACTTATAACTTTGCAAACAACCCAGGTTTTATGCCAATTAACAGACTTATAAAATACATTAAAACTCACCCACAAAGTACAGATGCATTATTTGAGCTACACCAAATGTTTGTGCTTTCAACCAGTGTATTTATTTTGTCTTTAATTGGTTTTATTTCTGCGTTAAGTTTTTATAGATCTGGAAAAACTTTTGGTATAATATTTAGCATGTTTGCTTTTGTGATTTTTTATGTACTTGAAACTTTTGGTAAAAGTTTATATGCAAGCAATAACATTTACTATGCAATATGGTTGCCTAATCTTGTTTTGTTTCCTATTGCCATAATAGCTTTTGCAATAAAAGCAAGGAGGTAAGTGTTTGAAAGGATTTAAAGATATACTGCCAGACGAAGTAGGAAAATGGCAAGTGCTTGAAGAAACAGTCAAAAAATTGCTTGAATCTTTTGGGTATAGTCAAATAAGAACGCCAATACTTGAAAAAACTGCCCTCTTTGAAAGGGGTGTAGGTGATGCTACAGATATAGTAGAAAAAGAAATGTATACATTTTTGGATAAATCTGGTGAATCTGTTACGCTTAGGCCAGAAGGTACAGCTGGTGTTGCACGAGCATTTATAGAAAACAACCTAGAAGCATCAGTATTTAATAAACTATACTACATGGGGCCAATGTTTCGCTATGAAAGACCACAAAAAGGACGATTTAGACAATTCCATCAAATAGGTGCAGAGTGTTTTGGTATAAAAAGCCCTGCAATTGATGCAGAAATTGTGTATATAAATAAATTATTATTCGAAAAATTTAACATAAAAGCCAGTTTGGAAATAAACAATATTGGCTGTCCATCGTGTAGACCAGCATACTCAAAAGCCCTAATTAATTATTTTGAAACTCACAAAGAATCTTTATGCGCCGATTGCCAAAAAAGGTTGTATAAAAATCCGCTAAGAATTCTTGATTGCAAAAACGAAAAATGTAAAATTATAGCCAAAGATGCACCAAGATTAAAAAACTATGTATGTGAAAACTGCCAAAATCATTACAATGGCGTAAAGGAATACCTTGAAGTGTTAAATATTGAGTACGCAGAAAATGATATGTTAGTTAGAGGTTTGGACTATTACACAAGCTTTGTTTTTGAGTTTGTTGACACAATTACACTTTCTGCTGGTGGGCGCTACGACAACCTTATTTATGACTTAGGAGGAAGCAAGATTTGCGGTGTAGGGTTTGCGCTTGGACAAGAAAGACTTATTGATATTATGAACATAGAGTCAAAAAACGCAATTGACATATATATAGCAAATTTAGGTGTTAGCTTTTATGCACTCAAAATACTGCAAATTTTAAAACATCTGCCTTATAGTGTATACTGTGAATATGATTCAAAAAGCCTAAAAAGTATGCTAAAAAAAGCTAATAAACTAAACGCAACAGTTTCGATTATAGTAGGTGAAGAGGAATTCAAAAATAACACCTGTATTATTAGAAATATGAAACAATCATCGCAGGAAATTATTAAACTAAATCAAATAGAAAGCACTTTAAAAGGAGTTTTGTATGCCACTTGATAGGACTGTTTATTGTGGGAATGTTAGTGAAAATTTATTGGGAAGTGAAGTTAATCTCTATGGTTGGGTTCAAAATTGGAGAGATCACGGCGGTGTAGTTTTTATTGATTTGAAAGATAGAGAAGGTATCGTGCAGGTTGTTTTTGACCCAAAAGAAAATAAAGCATTGCATGAGAAAGCCCATACGCTAAGGAGCCAATACTGTATAAAGGTCAATGGTGTAGTAAGACCAAGACCGGAAGGTACACAAAACCCAAATCTAAAAACCGGTAAAGTAGAAGTACTGGCTAAGAATTTAGATATTCTCTCAATTAGCGAAGTACCGCCTTTGCCCGTTGAAGAGTATGTTAACGCAAGTGAAGAATCAAGACTCAAATACCGCTACCTTGATCTTAGAAAGCCAACTATGCAAAGAAACCTCATTACTCGCTACAAGACTGCGTTTGCTGCAAGAAAATATTTAGACTCCCAAGGATTCATAGATATAGAAACACCAATGTTAACAAAAAGTACTCCAGAAGGCGCAAGAGATTTTCTTGTGCCCAGTAGATTAGATCCAGGCAAGTTTTACGCCCTGCCACAATCACCACAGCTGTTTAAACAGCTGTTAATGGTTTCTGGCTTTGATAGGTATTATCAGATTACAAAATGCTTTAGAGATGAAGACTTAAGGGCTGACAGACAACCTGAATTCACACAAATTGACCTTGAGATGAGTTTTGTTGACGAAGAAGATGTTATGCAAATTACAGAAGGTATAATTTACTCAATTTTTAAAGAAACACTAGGACTTGAACTTAAGATACCATTTAAACGTATATCCTACGATGAAGCAATGAGTCGTTTTGGCTCCGATAAGCCTGATATGAGGTATGGTTTAGAATTAAAAGATATAACTGATATTGCCCGCGTTTGTGATTTTCAGGTATTTAATGCAGCAGCCCAAAAAGGCATAGTGTGTGGCATTAATGCAAAAGGTTGTGAATGGTTTTCAAGAAAAGAAATCGATGAATTAACCAAACTTGTTAGCATATTTAAGGCTAAAGGTCTTGCTTGGATAAAAATTAGAGAAAATGAACTTCAATCACCAATTGTAAAATTTTTCAAAAAAGAACATTTAGATGAAATATTAAACAGATTGGATGCAAAACCAGGCGATATTATTTTCTTTGTTGCTGATAAAAAAGAAATCGTATACAGCGCGCTTGGTGCCTTAAGGATTGAGCTTGCAAAACGGCTTAATCTTGCAAATAAAGATGAGTTTAATTTTACTTGGGTTATCGATTTTCCATTGTTTGAGTACAATGAAGACGAAAAAAGATGGGAGGCAATGCATCACCCTTTTACATCGCCTAAACTTGAAGACATAGAATTTCTTGAAGAACATCCAGAGCGCGTAAAAGCCAGAGCTTACGATATCACATTAAACGGTACAGAAATTGGCGGTGGCAGCATAAGAATCCACAGAAGCGACCTTCAAGAAAAGATGTTTAAAGTATTAAACATACCAGAGGATCAGGCTAGATTAAAATTTGGGTTTTTAATTGATGCTTTAAAATATGGTGCTCCGCCTCACGGAGGTCTTGCTATAGGATTTGATAGGCTTGTTACGCTGATTTTAAAAGAAGAGTCAATTAGAGAAGTTATTGCTTTCCCAAAAACCCAAAAAGGTGTGTGCCCATTAACAATAGCTCCAAACGAAGTAGACCAAAAACAACTTGATGAGCTATCTTTAAGGGTAGTTTTAAAGAAAAATTAAAAAAAAATGGTGGGCGATACAGGTATCGAACCTGTGACCTCTTGCGTGTGAAGCAAGCGCTCTTCCACTGAGCTAATCGCCCATCTTTTAAGGCTTATTATGTTAAAATTTATTTTATTTGTCAAATACTTATGAAAGAAAAATTGTATTTGATAGACGGAAGCTCCTTTTTATATAGGTTTTTTTACGCAATAAAAAATTTATCAAACAATAATTTTCCAACAAGCGTAATTTTTGGGTTTTCAAGGCTACTTTTGTCTCTAAAAGATGCATCATACATACTAATTTGCTTTGATTCAAAAGAAAAAACATTCAGAAAAGAAAGTTTTGCTGATTACAAAAAACAACGCCCACCAATGCCAGATGATTTAAGCGTTCAAATCGAACCTACGAAAGAAATAATCAAAGCCTTTGGTATAAATTATTTAGAAATTGCTGGCTTTGAAGCTGACGATATAATAGCAACGCTTGCGGTTAAATTTAAAAATGACTTCGATATAATAATAGTAACACAAGACAAAGACCTATTCCAACTGGTTGATGACAATATTTTTATTTATGATCCGGTAAAAAACATTACATACGACTACAAAAAAACTATTGAAAAGTTTGAGATTGAGCCTAGCCAAATCAGCGACTTTTTGGCACTAGCTGGCGACTCTTCAGATGGTATACCAGGTATTTCTGGTATTGGCCCAAAAACGGCGATAAAACTATTAAAAGACTATAAAAATATTGATGGTATTGTTCAAAATAAAGATAAACTACCTCAAAAAATTCAAAGCAATATTGACGAAGAAAAGTTAAAATTATACAAATCTTTAACCAATTTGGATAAAAATATAAACATCGACAATATTTCGATTAACTACATCAAAAAAACTGTATCAGATACAAAAACACTAAAAAATTTATTTGAAAAATACAACTTTAAAAGCCTAATAGGAAAATTAGAACCCCAACAAAATCAAACTCTCAAAAACAACCACACGTCTTTATTCGAAATAAATATACCAAAAGTTAAAACAGATGATGCTAGTTTACTTGAACTTGCAGCTTATTTGATTCAGCCAAAAAGTGCAGGAAATGTTGATAAGTGCGCTTTATTCATAGATAAAAGTCTTTATGAAAAAATTTTAAACATGCAAGAAAGTGAAAAAATCTCATATCTTAAACCTATATTTTTAGATCTGATAAAAAAACTTGATCTAGAATTCTTATTATTTGAAGTAGAACAGCCTCTTAGAAAAATACTAAAAAAAATGGAAAAAGAAGGTATTTGTTTAGATATTGAAAAGTTAAAGCATTATAAAACACTCATAAATGCATTAATAGAAGAAAAACGCTCTTTGATAGAAAGTATAATCGGGCCGTGCAATATAAATTCCCCAAAAGAACTAGCATACACACTATACGAAAAATTAGGTTTAAAGCCAACTAAAAAAAATAAAACTGGGTTTTCTACAGACTCTGAAACACTACAGCAAATAGACCACCCTGTTTCAAAGCTCATAATCGACTACAGAACACTAACAAAACTACTATCTACTTATATAGAGCCTTTTTTAAATAGTGTTGATAGATTAAACCGTATACACACAACATTTAACCAAACACTAACGCTTACTGGAAGGCTATCTTCTTCAAACCCAAATTTGCAGAATTTACCAATCGATAACCCATTTTTTAATATTAGAGAAGCAATTATTTCAAAAGAAGACTATAGTTTAATTTGTGCAGATTACTCCCAAATTGAACTAAGGGTTTTGGCTGAACTTTCAAAAGACTCTATTCTAATCGATATATTTAAAAAAGATTTAGACATACATACACAAACTGCCGTAGAATTGTTTAATATTTTACCAGAAACTGTAGATGCTCACACAAGACGAGTTGCTAAAACAATTAATTTTGGTATTATCTACGGTATGGGTGCTCAAAGCTTAGCAAAGACACTTTCCATAACACCTCAAAAAGCTTCCCAATATATCCAGCGCTACTTTGAGAGATTTTCAAAAGCAAAAGAATTTATAGACCAAACACTAAAAGAAGCAAAAGATTTAGGCTATACCCAAACATATTTTAATAGAAGACGCTATTTTGAAAACATAAATAGTCCTAATAAAAAATTATCTGAATTTGAAAAAAGAGCTGCAGTAAATGCAAAAATTCAAGGCACAGCAGCAGATATCATAAAAATTTCTATGGTTAAACTAGATAAGGCACTTAGCGGTCTTGATGCTAACATTGTACTTCAAATCCACGATGAGTTGTTGATTGAATGTAAAGATGATCTAATTGAACAAGTAAAGCTCATTGTAAAGGATTCAATGGAAAAAGCGGTAAATTTTGATGTACCACTTAAAGTTAATATTGGCGTTGGTAAAAACTGGCATGAAGCTAAGGCGTAATATATGATTTTTTTAGATAGGCTAAATGGTATAAAAGGCCCAAAAACACCTGTATGGCTTATGAGGCAGGCAGGTAGAGCACTTAAAGAGTATAGAGATCTAAGACGTGATTACTCTTTTTTACAAATGTGCACAGTGCCAGAACTTATAGCAAAAACAACACTGCTTCCAGTTGATATATTGGGCGTAGATGCTGCTATATTATTTTCCGATATACTAATTCCTCTCCTTGCTTTAAATGCCAAGCTTTTTTACCATGAAGGCATGCCCCCTGTGGTAGAAATTGATATTAACAATTTGCACTACAATGGTCTTTCAAATAAATTAAATTTTGTTTTTGAAGGCATCAAATTAATAAAAACTCAAACAGATAAACCACTGATTGGTTTTGCTGCAGGCCCATTTACACTATTTTGCTACCTTTTTAACGATGCTAAGTTTTACTCTCCAAAAGCCTTCCTTTACCAAGAAACAGAAAAATTTAAAAAAATTATGGAAGTTTTGACTGCACTTACTACAGATTATCTAGATGCACAACTCAAAAGCGGTTGCGATTGTTACCAGTTGTTTGATAGTTGGGCAGGTATCTTACCACCAAAAGTGTACAAAGAGTACGTTTTTAATTACAATTTACAAATTTTAAGTTCCTTAAAAAAACCTTCTATTTATTTTACACATTCTGCAAACCACTTAATAGATTACATTCTAGATTTACCTATCAATGCATATAGCTTTGACTGGAAAGTCGATTTAAATGCTATTTCAAAAAAAACCAATAAATGCCTGCAGGGAAATTTGGATAACACCGTGCTTTTAGCTAACAAAGAAACGATCAAAAAACATACCTACGACATACTAAACAATATGCAGGGACTTTTACATATTTTCAATTTAGGTCACGGCGTTCTTCCGCAAACGCCCCAAGATAATTTAAAATTTTTAGTAGATATTGTTCATGAGTATAACAATAACTAATTTAGGCTACGTCTCAAAAAGGCTAGAGTGCTTTAGTTTTTTGTTTCGTATGTTCAAAGATAAACATATATCAAATATTAAAAATCCCATCTCAAGACATATATTTGCTGGGTTAATGTTAAATAGGGCTTACTCAACCTGTAAAATTTTAAAAAAAGTACCCTCGCCTTTACTTGAGATTACAAAATCTCAGGCTAAAAAATTGCAAAAGATTCTAAATGTAGAAGTAAATTACTGTTTTTCTTACTCAAAGCCGCTATGCACAGAAAAAAACACAATTACATTTCCTTTATACACTGTATATTCAAAAACACTTTATGGGTCTATATTTGATAAAAAACCACAAAAAATCTTACCACCATTGTGTACCTTTAAAGAATTCAACGCATTTTACATTCAAAAACTCCAGAATAAATACTCGCTAGTTAACCCTCAAGCAGTAATTTTTTCTAATCACAGTCTACCTGTAAGTCTTGCAAAAAAAGATTCTTACGAAAAAGACACATACGTTTTTTGTAATCTCATAGCAAAGAGTCTCAACCTAAAAGAATACTACAT
>JBFWJP010000061.1:0-7558 GCA_050253135.1 Desulfurella sp.
TGAATTGTTAAAATTATTCAATTGATCTTTAAAGTTTGGAAATGCAAGTATAGAAATTTCTGTTGTTTGAAGTTTAACCATAATAGTTGATTTAAGGCCAATGTTTTTCCAATCTACATAGGAGTTGTCATCATTTTGGTAGTCAAGTGCAATATAGTATCCTTTCTTTATAGTTTGAGACACAACAGAAGTTTTATATGCCAAATTTTTGTACAAATCTTTTATTTTCATCTTGTTTATGGCAAAAAAAGAAGATAAAAAATACTCTTCTACCTTAAAATCCTTCACAATTCCAATACCGCAAGCTTCAAACCCAAAAAAATCAGCTAATGCATCTAAACTAGCCTGATTTAAGCCATTTTGAATTATGTAGTCAATAAGTTCTTCTTTTATCATTTGCCAATCAACAACATAAAATCTTTGCAAGGAAGCGGTCTATAGAATAAAAACCCCTGAAAATAATCACCTCCCATACCCTTTAACGACTCAAATTGAGTGTGTGTTTCTACACCTTCTGCGATTGTCTTTATGCCTAACTCCTTTGCAAGGAAAATTATAGATTTCACAGTGCTTTGGATCTTTTTGCTACTTCCAAGCCTTTTAACAAAAGATATATCAATTTTGAGATAGTCTATATCAAGCTCGCTTAAATAAGACAAAGATGAGTAGCCAGTACCAAAATCATCTACAGAAAAAAGGATTTTTTGACTTTTTAGCTGTTTTATGAGATTTTGAATGTATAAAAAATCATGCATAAATATGCGCTCCACTATCTCTATGTTTAACAGATGGTCTTTTATATTATAGTAATTAAAACTAGATGTTAGAGTTTGTAAAAAGTGTCTTGCAAACAAACTTCTAGAGGATAGGTTTATCGAAATTGGAATGCGTTTTTTACTTTTTGATATTTTTTCCATTACACTCAACACTTTTTCAATGATCAAGTTTTCTGCATCAACAATCAAATTACTTTGCTCTAATTGTTCAATAAACTGTGCCGGTAAAACAATAATCCCATTTTTTTGCCAACGCATCAGAGCCTCTGCGCCAACTATTTGTGCTTTTGAATCTACATAAGGCTGAAAATATGGTAAAAACTCTTTATTTGAAATAGCTTGTTCTAAATCTGACTTTAGTTTTAAACTACTAAAGACTTCTTTTTCTAAATCTTGTCTAAAAAAACCAATTTGATTATCGCCTTTTTGCCTTGCGTCGA
Source organism: Desulfurella sp. (assembly GCA_050253135.1). Classification (GTDB taxonomy): domain Bacteria; phylum Campylobacterota_A; class Desulfurellia; order Desulfurellales; family Desulfurellaceae; genus Desulfurella. The sequence goes on from JBFWJP010000061.1 coordinate 1,217, forward strand.
TTAGCGCCACTTGAGCTTTATTTATAAGCTGTTCGCAAGTCAAACCATCTCTTGTGTAAAAACTTAAACCAATATTGAAAGATAAAGAAATGCTTTCATTTTCAATATTGTATGGTTTTGTTAGTTCATTGAGTAATTTTGCTGTAATAATTACAATGTCTTCTTCTCTTTTTAAATCTTTTAAAAGAAGGCCAAACCTATCTGATTCAAGTTTTGCAACTACATCATAGCCCCTTAAGTTACTTTTAAGCCTATCAGCAATCTGTTTTAATAACTCATTGCCAATATTGTATCCAAACGCTTGATTAATATTTTTAAACTGGATAGGGTTAATAATACCAACAGCTCCAATTTGGTTTTCATACTTTGCCCGCTCTAAAAATCTATTTATGGCTTTTTCAAATGCATGCAAATTAATCAAGCCCGTATTTGAGTCGTAATTTAAAAGTGTTTCTAGTTGAGTTAATAGGGAATCTGTATGCTCTATCTGCTTGCCAACGGCAATGTAGTTTGTAATTTTGTCATCTTTTACAAAAGGCACAATGTTTACATAAAAATCTAAAATTTTCTCGTTTTTTGCCTTATATTTCATAATACCTGCATATGAATTATTAGTTTTCAAAGTGTCGTAAAAATTTTTTGCAAATTCTTTTGTGTGAGTTTTTGAAGAAAAGATTGAATGATGCTTGCCTATTAGCTCTTCTTTTGAGTAAAGTGAAACTTCTTGCGCTTTATCATTTGCATATACTATATTAAACTTATCATCTGTTATAATAACAAATTCAAACCCAGAGTTCATTGCTGTAAGAGCCATCTGTGTAAATTTATCGTCTTCTAATTTTGTAAGTATAAAGTTAATCTGCCTTGCTGTGGTTTTGAGCAAATTATAAGAATCTTTATTAAAAATATCACTTTGCCTTGAGATTAAAACTAATGCACCAATAAGTTTGTTTTGTTGTAAGATAGGTATAGAGCAGCAAGAATTAAACCCATAATGCATTGCATATTCATCAAAAGGCTTAAAATTTTTTTTGTTAAAATTGCTTTCTATATATATTCTTTTATTTTTCAGGGTTTTTTGCAAAGCGAATACGTCATTTTTACTGTGGTTTTTCTCACTTTCAAAGTAATTTTGAACCAAGTTTAAAAACCTTTTGTCTGTCTGATTTTTTGAATAACTATATACTATATTAAGACTTTTTTTTAGTGTAATTTCTGCTAAATAGGCTAAATCAAAACCGCCATCTTCTACAAATATGTAATTCAGCTTTTTCAAAAAATCATCGGTGCTTTTACTCTCAATTGAAAAATTTGTTATCTTGTATAACGTGTTGTAAAGCCTAGATTGAAACTCTATCTGGCTTTGCTGATTGACAACCTTAGAGACATCTTGACCTAAATTGACAAACCTGTAAATTTCGTGGTCTTGGATTATTGGTATAATTATAAAATCTAAGTAAAACAAACTCCCGTCTTTCTTTTTATTAACAAATCTTGATACAAATGGCACCTCGTTTATTATGTTTTCCCATAGTTTTTTATAAAACTCATTATCGTGAAAGCCAGATTTAAAAATTCTAGGGTTTTGGCCAATTAACTCTTCACGACTATAACCTGAAATTTCGCAAACTGCTTCATTGACATAAAGAATCTTGCCGTTTTTATCTGTAATCAACGCCCATTCATGTGACTTTTCTATCGCTTCTGTAAGCAAAAAAGCATTTTTTTGAGACTCAATTTTATTCAATGCAAATGAAATATCTAGTTGAATCTCATTGATTAAGCGTATTTCTTCTTCTCCAGCAAATGAATCTTTAAAAAAATCATAAATTATTAAAATATACTCTATTGTATTGTTTTTTAAAATCGGTATCGTGCATATTGAATGAAAATTGTATTTTTTATAAAAATCTCTCCAGTAGCTCATATCAGAGCAATTGGTTATGTCATTTATAATTATGGGTTTTGCTGTATTGTATGCTTTTGCAATAGTGCCTTTTCCGTAATCAAGATTTTGATTTACGCTTGCTTTTAATTGTTTAATTTCAGATTCATCAAAGTAAGCCTTAGCATTTGCATAAAGTAAATCAAATTCTTGCGTTTTGGCATCTATTTTTCCAATCCCCACACCAGCATACCCTGCTGCATCAATCAGTAAATCGCAAATTCCTTTTATTAAAATTTTTTCGTTTGATTCTCTAACTATTAGTTGGTTAATCTGACTAAGTGAAAAAAATAGCTTTTTATAAGATTTTTCTTTTGTTTTATCGATTAAAAGAACCAAACCAGATGATTTGCCATTGTAATCAATTGTATATACAAAAGCGTCTAAGATAATCGTTTTACCTTGATGTGTCTTTGTCAATATTTCTCTGTACTCTTTTTTTAATTGTTTTCCTTGAACTCTTTGCAAAGCAGAATCTATTATCTCTTCTTTTTGATTTATGATATAGTCAAAAAAACTCTTTCCAATGCAATCATATGGTTTTCTAAACTCCATTAACTCTAAAAACCGCTCATTTGCATAAACAATTTGACCACTTTCTTGAAATATAAAAACACCAAATATAGCCGACTGTTTAATAATATCTAAAAAATTTTCACTCATATATATAGTGCAGTATAGTCCTAGTTTTATTCATTTTCAAGCTCAGAAATCTGCTTTAGTATTTCTTCGCTTTGTTTATCTAATTTTTTGCCTTTAAAGTAAAACCACAAAATCAAAAAAATCCCAATAAAGCTAAATAAAACAATGCTAATAGTCATTTGATTGCCTCAATTTTAAATTTTAATATGTTTTGCAACAAAATATCCATGTTATTGTATATAGCGCTTAAATCTTGAACAGTTTCGTTTAATTGGACTTGAGTGTCGTTTACGCTTCGAGCAACAAAAGATACTTTATTTGAATTATCGGTAAGCTTTAATCTCAATTTATTTGCCATACTGTCAATCTCAGATATTTTTTGTTGAATATCGGCCGAGCCATTAGTAATAATCTTAAAATTACTTAAAGTAATGTTTACAATATTATCAATTTTTTCAAAATCGTCTCTTACCGATAAAACACTATCGTTAAAACCTTTTGAATCTGTTATAATTTTCGTTAGTTTGTTATCTATGTCTTTTGTAGATTGCAAGGTTTCTTCGGACAATTTTCTAATTTCATCTGCAACGACAGCAAAACCTTTGCCATGTTCGCCTGCACGGGCAGCTTCAATGGCTGCATTCAATGCAAGCAGATTAGTTCTATCAGCAATTTCTTCTATAATGCCCATAATATTTGAGATTTCTGTTGAATGTTCTATCAAATTTGCACTTTTTTCAGTTAATTTTTTAATATTTTTACTTTCGTAATCCTTTAATTTATTAATTGAAATAAGTTGATTATACGATTCTTTAAGCATTTTATTGGAGTTTTCTACAAAATTATTAGTCTGGTTTATAAAATCAAGCATTAATGTAATTGAATCTAAGATTTCCTTATTGATTTGTGATATTTCACCTATGTATTTGATATCCAAAAAGTATTTTTCCTGTAACTTTTTAGAGTCTGAAATTGTTTTGTCTATATTTTGCTTTGTTTTAATAGCATATTGACTGATTTTATTTAGAATGCCTTTAAAGTTATTTTGCATAACCCTTAAATAAGCAGTTGTTTTCCCCAAATCATCCATCGAACTTACATAAATGTTAGTGTTTAGGTTTTTTTCTGCTAACTCAATAATTGCATTATCTAGCTTTTCAATTGGCCCTACAATGTCATTTATTGTGTATTTAATTACAATAAAAACGATAATTAAATAAATTATAACTGCTAATAAAATTTTAGGGTTCAAAAAATTTGCGTTTGTTTGATAACTGTATTGTAAAATCACATAAGTTAAAGAAACAGATATAGCAATAGCAGCGCCTAAAGCAAAGCCTATTTTTGTACCAACAGTTATTGAAATACCAGAAAAACCATTATCTTTGCCCATAATTGACCAAAGTTTTCTTCTGAAGTTCAGATAAAAAGGGTAGGTAGTAAAAACAATTACCATTATACCTAAAAAATACAAAGCACCAACATTAAAGCCCTTAATTTTAGAATTTATTCTTGCAACAGCCAAAATGCTAAACAAAGCAGTTATCATTGAAAACACTACATTTAACGCAAAAACAAGTCTGGGAAACTTTAAAGCGACACTTTTTGATTTATTAACACTATCAATAACGTTAATGTTAAACTTTCTGGCTAAAAAAAAAGAATAAAATAACATACACACCATAAATGACTGGCAAAAAACTCAACTCATAAAATGGAATTATTTCGTAAAAAGATAAAATGCCAATCAAAAACAATAAAACAGGCCATATTATAAATGATGCTACAAACATTGAAAATTCAATAAATATTGACCTCAAGCAACCCCTCCAAAATAGAGTTAGTTATTTACGTTTTACTTCAAAAACGCATTCACTAAAACCTTGCGCTATACATTGAGTCTCTTTTGGCTCAAAGTTTCCCCCTAAAAATTCCTCAAGCATACCAGCAATAGTTCCGCCAAGAGGTAAACATGTCGGTTTTTTACTTTCTATTCCTTCTGCAAAAACAGAATGTTCTAATTTTAAGCTTGCCGTTGATTCTGTTAATGTAAATTCTTTTACTATGCATTGTTTTGACTCTTCAAAATAAGCTATTATACATTCTCTTACATCATCAAGGCTTAAATTTTCACCAATAAGCTCCTTTATATGGCTTGCCGCCTTTTTGCCAGCCTTCTTGCCACTTAAAACAAACATTCCGCCAAGACCAAAGCCAGCTAACTTTATTAACTGCGAAAAAAAATCTCTAAAAACATTTTTCGGTAAAATAAAACCTTCTTGTTCAACATACTGAGCTGTCTTTATTCTAATATCTTCTTTTTGCATAATCCCTCCAAAAAGAAAGCAGAAGAAGCCAAGACTTCTTCTGCGTAAATAGATTAATTAAAATTTATAGCCTACTTGAGCCCAAATACTATGATCTCCACTGTTTTTTTTGTCAAATGTGCTCGAATAATTAATATTTGCAGATAATTTGTTAGATATAAGTGTGTCTAAACCTACTTTTACAACACCCCAGTTTCTAGAATAATCCGGATATTGACTTGTAAGTGTTATAGAAGGCTCATCTTGAAAATAGCTGCTGAATTCTCCACCTGTACCGTTTAACTTGGATTTCATTTCTACAGAAACACTTGGGGTTATAGTCATAGCTCCTAAATGTGCCTTGTAATTAGCTTTTAGTCCAATTGTGCCAAGCAATAAAGATAAGTTTTGATTACCTACTGACATATTCAGTGCAGGATCTCCAGTTAAATCATAAGAGTGTATACTAGTGTTGGTCCCTTTAATTCCAACACTGGGTATAAAACTGAAATTATTCAGCTTAAATATATAACCACCGTTTGCATTTAAGTTTAAATAGTTGCCTTTAACACTTGAATTACTAATGCTACTTATAACACCCGAGTGTGATATTTTTGTAAAATCAGCTAAACCATAGTCAAGTTGAGCATTTAAGAAATAATTATTAAGTTTATATAAACCGTATAAAGCAAGCTGGTAAACATTTGCTTCTAATGTGCCAGCATAGTCATTTAGACTTGCATAGTTGTTTCCGTAACCAATTGACGCTCCTACTAGAAGATTTGGGTTTAACCAATAATCTCCACCTAACGCAAAAGTGTTTATATTGTAGTCAAACCCTATTGTATTGTCTGAATCGTCTCTCCAACCCGAATTATAACTTCCTGTGATATAGAAGTTAGGGCCACCGTTTGAGTTGTTTGCATTTGCAATATTTTGATTAGCTGAATTATTTCCCACAAAAGAATCAACTCTATTGTTAATTAATGAGCTAAAAGCATCAGCGTTTGCCTCAATTAACCTTGCTGGAGCGGTTAAGGAATAAAAATTTTTGACCGCGCTTGACGCATATTGAGCAATTATGCTGTGCACGTACGCAGTTGGATGCACACCATCCCAAAATAAATAGTGTGTGTAATTAGGATCATTTGTATTCAGCATTGCTTCGTCTGTTGTGTTTACTATGCCGTAAGCTCCTGGATTACTGACTAGTTCGCTAAACAACGTTTGGCCATTTAAGGTTATAATATTTAGACCTGTTTGATTATGAATGCTAGAGAGTGCTTGTTGCAAGTAAATATTGTAAAGTTGAGTATATCCAGCTGCTAAAGCTTGAGCCTGAGCTCCCCCTTGTATTGCAGAGGGCGTATCTTGTATTGGTGGCAGAGTTAAAACAACTATTTGTTTTGCTCCAAGCATAGACATTTCTGTTATGCCTTGAGCAACTTG
>JBFWJP010000062.1:0-7528 GCA_050253135.1 Desulfurella sp.
GGATGCGCATCGTAAAACTTTTTCATTTCCTCTTCTGTAACTTTTTCTTATGGCGCTAAATAAGATGCAACAACCGCAGCATATTTAACATTAACCATTGCTGGTTCCATAAAGTCTTGTTTATTCTTATTGTAATAATCTTTTAAATCGCTATCATTATAAGAAACTTTTTTTGCAAATGCGCTTGGATCAAAATCCACATACGATAGTTTGATATTTGAAAAATTGTCAATAAAATACTTTTTTGCCATAGCATCAGTGATATTAATTTTCTTTGCCATTGAATCTTTTAGTTTTTCTATATACAAATCATTTTTTATAGAATTCTCAAATTCTGCTGGCTTTAAATGATTCTCCCTTAACACAAGTAGATACTTTTCTTTTGAAAATTTGCCATTTTCAGCAAATACAGGATTTTTTTCTATGTTTTTTTGAATATCTTCTTTGGTTACTTCAATACCTTCTCTTTTAGCCTCTTTCAATAGTAATACTTTATCTATGAGCAAATCAGCGGTTTTTTGCTTTAAGTGCAAATTTTTTATATCCTGCTCTGTTACATTGCCTGATTTCATCTGAGCAAGCAAATTAGAATAAAAGCTATATAACTGGTTGTAAGTGTTTAAATACTCTTGCGTAGAAATTTTTGTAGAACCTACTTTGATGGCAACATCTTGACCTGTTTTAAAAGGGCCTGAAACATAAAGGTACGCACCGCCAGCTACAAAACTCAATGTAGCAATGACAAGTACCACAAAAAAGTACTTTCTGTGTTTTCTAAAAAAATCCAACATTCATCTTCCTCCAAAAAAATTTACTGCTATTATATACCAATATAAAAATTTATCAAACTCTTTTGAAATGTAAAAACCTAAAGTTTTGCAATTTAATCTCTACATTTCAATATTAACTGGTGTATTTGGTTTATTTTTTGCTCTCTTAATAAAAGGTAAAAATACGACAAAGATTAATGACATCCACATCATTACATGAAATGCGTCTTGGTATGACATTATTAAGCTTTGCGCATTAAGCGTGCTGTTTGCCAAAGCTATAGCTTTATGGTATGAGTCAGCAAAAGAAAAACCCATTGTAACCAAATACTGCCTCATATGTTCCAATAAACCATTAAAGATTGGGTTTGAACTATTTATATGCGAAACCAAAGCATCTCTATGAAATTCCCACCTTCTTTGCACAAGTGTATCAATCATAAAAGATATACCAAAACTTCCACCAATATTTCTAGTAAAATTGATAACACTGCTAGCCTCATTTATATCTTCTTTTTTCAGAAAATTAAAAGCAAGTACATTTATAGGTATAAAAATTAATGGTAACCCAAATCCTATTATTACTCTCCCAAGTGTAATAAAGTATGGAGATGCAGTCAAATTGATCTGCTCCATTAAATAAAGTGAATAAAAAACAACCAAGCTACCAATCAAAATAGCTATTTTTTGGTTAATTTTAGTAGAAAATCTTCCAAGTATAATAATTACAATCAGACTTGCAACACCACCTGGCATCATTATAAGGCCAGCAGTATAGGCATCGTACTTTAATAATGTCTGGACTAAGTTTGGCAATAATGCCACTGTTGTAAAAAACAGAAAACCTAAAAAAAACATAGCAATAGCACTAAATGCATAATTTTTGTCTTTTAGTAAATACATTCTAATAAGCGGCGTTTTAGAAAAATAGTTTTTAATCAAGAACATAGAGATAAAAAAGAAACTAAAAAGCCCAAGTACTACGATAAAATTTGAATTAAACCAATCATACTCTTGACCTCTGTCTAGCATGGTTTGGAGTGAACCAATACCTAACACAAGAAAACTAAGCGCAGTATAATCAATTTTTAATTCTTTTTTAGCTTTTGCATAATCTGGATCAAAAATAAACAAAATTATCATAACAATAGCAAGTATGCCAAACGGAACATTGATTAGAAACATCCAGCGCCAATCATAATTATTTACAATATAGCCTCCAAGCAATGGTCCTAAAATTGGAGCAAACACTACACCAATCGAGAATATACTCATAGCCTGAGTGCGTTTTTCCAATGGAAAACTCTCCATCAATATAGCCTGAGATAACGGCTGAAGTGTACCGCCGCTAAAACCTTGAAGAGCTCTAAATAAAAGCAGCAAATCAAGATTTGGGGCTATTCCGCACAAAAAGGAAGTTACTGTAAAGCCAATAACCATTGTTAGAAAAAATTTCTTTCTGCCAAACTTTTGAGAAAAAAACCCAGTAACTGGTAAAATTATAGCATTTGCTGCTATATATACAGTTAGAGTCCAAGCTGCATCATCTGATGTAACAGACAATGGTCCTGCGATGTATGGCAGTGCTACACTTACAATAGATGTATCCATCAACACCATAAATGTAGGTATCATCACAGTTAGCGCTATTACATACGGGTTTACTTTCTGCTGCATCTTGTCCTCTTACTTAACATGCACAGTTACTTCACAATTTAGACCAACCCTTAGGGGGTATTTTTTGTAATCGTAGGGGTAGAGTTCTATTCTTACTGGAACTCTTTGGACTATCTTTATGTAGTTACCTGAAGCATTTTGGGGTGGAAGTAAAGAAAACCTATCACCTGTGCCTGCATCTATGTCTTTTACATAGCCTTTGAATTCTACGCCTGGGTAAGCATCTATGGTTACTGTAGCTTTGTCGCCTATTTTAATTCTGTGGATCTGGTTTTCTTTGAAGTTTGCATTAACCCATGCAACCCTTAGAGGTACTACCATAAGCAGAGTTTGACCTGGCTGGACGTATTGACCTGGTTCTATGTTTTTTTGAGTTACAATACCGTCAACTGGTGCTACTATATTTGTGTGCTTTAGGTTGTTTTGGGCTATGTTAATCTGGTTTTTTAGGCTCTTTAGCTGGTTTTCATACGATTTTATCTGCTCGTTAATCTTAGCTACTTGGTAGGTATAGCTTGATACTGAAGCAATCTGTGATTGAAGGGATTGTATTGTTCTTTGCTGGGCTTCAAATGCAGATAAGGCTGCGTGGTACTTTTGGTTTTCTATTTCTAGCTCATTTACAGATACTACCCTTTGATTATAGAGGTTTTGGTAGCGCTTTAAGTCAAGCTGAGCTTTGTTAAGGTTTACCTTGTATGATTCAAGCTGAGCTTTAGCAGCATTTATGTTTTCTTCCAATGAGCCTATCTGGCCTGTTGAGCTTTTTTGTGTTGATAGTGATTCTTGCTTTAGGCTTGCTATGGTATCAAGCGTTGCATTGTACTGGTGAGTTAGGCTCTTTAGCTGGTTTTCATAATCAACTGGGTCAATTTTCACAAGTAACTCACCTTTTTTTACATGAAAGAAGTTGTCAACATATACAGACTTTATAAGCCCGCCAACCTTTGGTGATACATAGTAGATATGTGAATCTACATGTGCATCATCTGTAGAAACCAAGTTTCTTGTGTATATCCAATAGATTATTAAAGCAAGGGTAATTACTACTACACTAGCAATAAGAATAAGTTTTTTCTTAGAGTTAGACATGGGGTGAAACCTCCAAACAAACGATTAATTAATTTTTCTTATAAAAAAATTACAAAATGTACTTACTTAGGTCTAAATTCTCAACTACATCAGCAACTTTCTGCATCACATACTCATCATCTACAACAACATCGTTATTTTGAATATCTGGGGCTTCAAATAAAATATCTTCCAATACTTTTTCAATAAGCGTATGTAATCTTCTTGCACCGATATTTTCATTTTTTTCATTAAAGTATTCAGCTAACTCTGCAATCTTTTTTATTGCCCCATCAGTAAAAGTTAAATTAACACCTTCTGTTTTTAACAATTCAATATACTGATTTATTAGAGCATTTTTTGGCTGAGTTAAGATTTTAAAAAAATCATCTTTGGTTAAGGCCTGCAGTTCCACACGGATTGGAAATCTTCCCTGTAGCTCTGGTATTAAATCGCTGGGTTTTGTTTGATGAAAAGCACCTGCTGCTATAAATAAAATATGGTCAGTTTTAATCACACCGATTTTTGTATTTATAGCATTGCCTTCAATGATTGGAAGCAAATCTCTTTGTACACCTTCTCTTGAAATATCTGGTCCACCTCCTGCAGTTTTGCCAGCAATCTTATCAATTTCGTCAATAAATACTATACCCATATTACTTACAAGTTCTCGTGCTATTTCTTTGACTTTTTCTTTGTCTATTAGATTGTACGCTTCTTCTTCTTTGAGGATTTCTTTAGCTTCTTTAATTGTAACTTTTTTTGTCTTTTTTTTAGAAGGAAGCATGTTTGAAAGTAAATTTTTTAGGTTTGAATCAAAATCTTCCATCATAGGTTGTGAAACTTCAATAAATGGTATCTGCATAGATAGATCTTTTTCTTCAATTGTAATTTCAATGATTTTATCGTCAAATTCACCTTTTTCTAGTTTTTCGCGAAATTTTTCACGCGTTTTTTTAATTCCTTCCTCTTCTTCGTGGTTTTCTTCATAGATTGAAATTTTCTTCTTAACAGGTGGTACTAAAATATCCAATATCCTAGACATAGCAATCTTTTCTGCTTGAGAATAAACTTTTTCTAACTCTTGTGTTTTGGCTGTTTCATGGCCTACACTTGCTAAATCCCTAATAATTGACTCAACATCCCTTCCCACATATCCAATTTCTGTAAACTTTGTAGCTTCTACTTTAACAAATGGGGCATTGACAATCTTTGCCACGCGTTTGGCAATTTCGGTTTTTCCTACGCCTGTTGGGCCAATCATTAATATGTTTTTAGGTATTACATCTTCTTTAATATCGTCTGGTAGTTTGCTTCTTCTGTAGCGTGATCTTAGTGCTATAGCAATAGCCTTTTTGGCTTGGGTTTGGCCCACAATATATTTATCTAAAAATTCGACTATTTTTTTTGGCGTTAATTCCATTAAATTGTCCTTCATGTTTTCTCCAATTTATCGACTATAATGTTTTCATTTGTGTAAATGCATATCGAAGAAGCTATTCTTAGTGATTCAAAAGCAATCTGATCAGCTTTCAAATCAGTGTAGCCAAGCAATGCCTTTGCTGCAGCTAAAGCATAAGGTCCACCAGAGCCAATAGCGCACACACTCTCGTCTGGTGATATTACATCACCATTGCCTGATATCAAATACATACTGTCTAAATCACAAGCAATTAGCATCGCTTCTAATCGACGCAGTATTTTGTCTGTACGCCAGTCTTTTGTAAGCTCAACGGCTGACCTTGTAAGGTTTCCGCTGTATTTATTTAGTTTTTCCTCTAATCGTTCAAATAATGTAAAAGCATCAGCGCTAGCACCGGCAAAACCCACAAGTATAGTATCGTTATAGAGTCTTCTAATTTTTTTTGCTTTAGCCTTCATTACGGTATTGCCTAGCGTAACCTGACCATCGCCCGCTATTGATACCATATGATCTTTTTTTACGGCTATAATCGTTGTCGAATAAAACTGCTCCATTATTTATTTTCCTTGAGTTGCAATTCTAGATTTTCTAGTCAAAATAGGTTCTTTTGCCTCTTCAACAGTTTCTTTTGTTATTATGCACTCTTTTATTTCATGCTTAATGGATGGGACTTTATACATTATATCATTCATTACTTCTTCCATTATGCTGCGCAAACCCCTTGCGCCAACTTTGCGCTCTAATGCTTTTTTTGAAATGGATCTTAAAGCTTCATCCTGTATTATTAATTTTACATGTTCAAGTTCAAATAACTTTTGGTATTGTTTTACAAGCGCATTTTTCGGTTCTGTAAGTATTTTAATTAGCTCGTTTTCTTTTAAATCTTCTAATGTAGCTGTAACATGGAGTCTGCCCACAAGTTCCGGTATAAGACCATAATGCACTAAATCCTGTGGCGTAACATTTTGCAATAGTTCTGACACATTAAGCTCTTCTTTTGACTTAATAGGACTATTAAAACCCATACTTTTTTGGTTGAGTCTGCGTGCAATAATGTCTGCCAATCCCTCAAATGCACCACCACAAATAAACAATATATTGGTCGTATCTACTTGAATAAACTCTTGTTGGGGATGTTTCCTTCCGCCATACGGTGGTACATTTACCACACTTCCTTCAATAAGCTTAAGCAGAGCTTGTTGAACACCCTCGCCTGAAACATCGCGCGTGATGGACGGGTTTTCACTTTTTCTTGAAATTTTATCAATTTCATCTATATATACAATCCCTTTCTGAGCAAGCGCTACATTATAATCGGCAGATTGTAAAAGCCTAACTAGTATGTTTTCTACATCTTCACCAACATATCCAGCTTCAGTAAGACTCGTAGCATCAGCAATGGCAAACGGCAAATTTAAAATTTTCGCAAATGTTTTTGCAAATAGTGTTTTGCCTGTACCTGTTGGACCTATAAGTAAAATATTGCTTTTTTCTAGTTCAACCTCTGAATTAAGCAAGTTTTGATTTGAATTAATGCGTTTGTAGTGGTTATAAACTGCAACGGATAAAGTTTTCTTTGCTTTATCTTGAGAAATTATGTATTCGTCTAATTTCTTCTTGATCTCTTCTGGTGTAAGATCGTACTTCTGAGTATCTTCACTTTCTTTTCTTATATCTTCGGCCAAGATGTTGTTGCACAATGCAATGCACTCATCACAAATATAAACACCTGGTCCCGCTATTAATTTTTTTACCTCATCCTGAGATCTACCACAAAACGAACACCTAAGTGGCTCTTTGGCTTTTGCCATAATTATTTTTCTCCTGTTTCTCTTTTTTGAAGCACTTTATCTATAATGCCATACTCAAGTGCTTCTTGTGCGCTCATAAAATAATCCCTTTCTGTATCTTTTTCAATAGTGCGAAGCTGCTTATTTGTATGTTTACTTAAAATAATATTCAATTCCTTTTTTAATCTCAATATTTCTTTAGCGTGAATTTCAATCTCGCTTGCCTGTCCCTGTACACCACCTAAGGGTTGATGTATCATTATACGACTATGAGACAAAGCATATCTCTTTCCTTTTGCACCTGCCGCTAAAAGTATCGCTGCCATAGAAGCGCAGCTGCCAATGCAAATTGTAGATATCTCTGGCTTAATATACTGCATTGTGTCATATATAGCAAGTCCACTAGTAATAACGCCACCGGGTGAATTAATATACAAATATATATCTTTATCTGGATCTTCAGACTCTAAAAACAGCAATTGACTGACAATTATATTTGCAAGGTAATCATCTATCTCGCCGCCAAGCATTATAATCCTATCTTTTAAGAGTCTTGAGTATATATCATAGGCTCTTTCGCCGTGAGGTGTTTTTTCAATAACTATTGGGACTAAACTCATATATTATCCTCTTTTTCAATGCTAGCATTTTCAAGTAAAAAGTCCAGTACCTTATCACTTAACAAATCAACCTTAATTAGTTGCAACATGCCTTTTTCTTCATACTCTTTATATAGTTGCTCAAAGTTTTTCCCATTCATGTTAGCTTCTTTTTCTATTGCGTTTCTTATTTCTTCG
>JBFWJP010000063.1:0-7458 GCA_050253135.1 Desulfurella sp.
CATACTTGATGCTTTTTTAGATGAAGCGCAAAATGATGCATTTTTGATTATGCTATACAACCCAGATGAAATTGCTTATTTTTTGCCATCCTATGTAGAAGAGCGTTTTTTAGTATTAGACAATGTGCAGTTAATGGAGCTTTCCAAAGCAATTGCACAGAACTTTATAGATAAAAAAAGTATGTTTACATTAACACATTCAATAGATGTAGCATACACTGCAGGCGCTATAGCCAAAAACTTAGGCTTTGGTGAGCATGAGTGCAATAGGCTTAAAACAGTTGGTTTTTTGCATGATATTGGAAAACTATTTGTGCCCACATCAATTCTAAACTTCAATGGAAAATTAGAAGGCAAAGATTGGCTTACTATGAAATCACACGCGTATTATACATTTTCCTTTTTAAAAAAATTAGGCTTAGACGAAGAAATAATAAAAATCGCAAGCAACCACCATGAATATTTAGATGGAAGTGGGTACCCTTTTGGTTTGGATAAAACCCAACTGTCTATTTTTGATCAGATATTAACAGTTTCAGATATATACTCTGCCCTTAGGCAGGTAAGACCATACAGACCGCACTCTCTAGATCACACTCAAGCTTTAGAAATTCTAAATGATTTAGCATCAAAAGACAAAGTAAACAAAAGTATAGTAGAAGCTATACCTATTAATATAAGGCTCTGGCGGTATTAATTCAAGGCGCAAAAGTCAAATATTGCCATTCTTATATATACACCATTTTCCACTTGTTTTGTAATTAGAACATTTCTATCAATATAAACACAAGAATCTAACTCAACATCCCGATTTACTGGTCCTGGGTGCATAATATAGGCATTAATTGCTTTTTTGATCCCAAAAAATTTGTTGTATTCAGCTAAAGAAGGTATGTTTACACCACTTTTTCTCTCAAGCTGTATGCGCAAAAGTATCACAAAGTCTTTATTTGATGTAGCTTGTTCTAGATTTTTTTCTATTTTTATTCCTTCAAAATTTTGTGGCAAAAATGTAGTTGGACCATAAAAACTCAAATCCCAATTAAACATTTTTGCTAAATACATGTGGCTTCGTGCTACGCGTGAATTAACAATATCTCCTATTATACAGACTTTAAGATCCTCTATATCTTTTGTGTGCTCATACATTGTCATTAAATCAAGCAAAGCTTGAGAAGGGTGTTCATTTGTTCCATCACCTGCATTAATTATATTGGCTTTAGTAAACTGGCTTATATATAAAGGAAAACCAGAATACGAATGCCTTGTCACAAAAAAATCTGGGTGCATAGCATTTAAATTAGTAATTGTATCTATCCAGTTTTCACCTTTTTGCAAACTTGACTTAGCATAGTCAAAGTTAACAACCTTTGCACCTAGTTTAAGTGCAGCTATCTCAAATGATGTTTTTGTCCTTGTGCTATTCTCAAAAAACATATTTATAACAATTGCATCTTCTAGGCTTTTAGCATAATTCGTATTATTTTTAAAGTAGATCGCTTTTTCTAAGATACTCAGCACTTGATTTTTGTTAAAGTATTTAAGACCTAAACAATGCATAAAACTACCTTCCTATATCTCTATGAATTGTATTTACAATATAATCCATACTTTTTATAAACTCTTCCAAATGCTTAACAATAGCAACTGAGCGGTGTTTACCACCAGTACAACCAATAGAAATCGTGATATAGCTCTTTGACATCTGCGTAAAAAGAGGCAAAATAAATTGTAAAAAATCTTTGATTTTATCAATAAATTCTTTAGCATGTGGCTGGCTTAACACGAAATTATACGTAACCTCATCCAAACCTGTCGTATTTTTAAGTGATTCGATAAAGTAAGGGTTTGGTAAAAATCTTGCATCAAAAACATAATCGCTTTCAGCTGGCAAACCGTACTTAAAACCAAACGATTCGAGTTGAACGATGGGTTTTAGTTGAAGATTGTCCCCAAATTTTGCTAGAATTAAATTCTTAAGGTTATTAACATTTAAATCTGTTGTATCTATAACAAGATCAGCTATCTTACAAACCCCGTCCATAATTGACTTTTCTTCTTCAATGGCTTGCATAAGGGATAGCTGCTTAAATAAAGTTAGAGGATGCTGTCTTCTAGTTTCTTGATATCTTGCAATGAGCTTTTCTTTATTGGCGTGCAGATAAAGTATTACGACATTTATATTTTTACTTTTAAGCCACTCTACTGACTCAAAAAAATATTTCTGAAAATCAATTTCTCTAATATCGCAAACTATAGCTATATCTTTTACTGTAAAAGTACCTTCTTCTACAATGTCAATGAATTTTTTGATCAATTGCAATGGAAAATTATCCATGCAAAAAAATCTTAATTCTTCAAAAACTTTTAGGGCGCTACTTTTGCCTGAACCAGATAAACCGCTAATAAATACAAATTTGTTAATTCTGTTCATCTTCTTGTAAGGTTTTTAGATAATCTTTTATTTCTTGAGAACTCTTGTTTAAAAAATGTTCCGTATTTGATTTCTTTAATATTTTGGCAAGAGATGTAAGTGTCTTTAACTGTAATGATGGTTTATCAGATGCAGACAATACTACAAATACCACACTTACTGGCATATCGTCAATTGAATCAAAATCAATTGGTGTTTTTAAAACAAAAACACCAATATAGGGCTTTACATCTTTGAGTTTTAAATGAGGCAGGGCAAAACCATTACCTATTGCCGTTGATCCCAATAATTCTCTTTCTTTTAGTAAATCGTAAATAGTATCGCTATCTACATTGACTTTTAAAGCTAAAAATTGACTAATTTTTTGAAACAAATCATACTTATCACTTGCCACAACGCCAACTTCAACGTCTTTTATTTGGTTGATCAGATCTTTAAAATTCATTTTAAGTTTCTATAAGCGTAAAACTACCATCGCTATTTTTGTACAAAACATTGACATTTTCTGTTTCTGAGTTGTAGAAAGCCAAAATTCCTTCTTGTGATTTTTGAACTAAACTTAGGGCTTCTTCTAAATTAATAGGCTTTTCATCAATATTTTTTCTAATAATTTTAACACCTTCAAATTCACTTTGAACTTCACTTATTGAGCTAGTTTTTCTTTTATTAGATTTTTTTTCTTTAAGCTTTTTTAATTGTCTTTCGAGGTTATCATACAGTAAATCAATGCTTGCATACAGATCGTGAGATGTTTCTGTGGCTTTTATAATATCTTGCTTTGTGATTAATTTTGCATCGGCGATATGCCTATATTTTTCAACATTAATCATAATTTCGGCTTGCAATATATCGTAAATCTTTTCAAGTCTGCTTAATTTTTTTACAACATAATCTTTTATAGCATCTGTGAGTTCTATATTTTTTGAAGCAAAAACAAATTCCATGATACCTCCAAATGATTAATGTTCGCAAACAGATTTGTTTGTATAAATTAATGTACCGTCCAAATAATCTTGCACGATTTTTGAGTGTTCCTGTGGCGCAACACCGGATATGACATCTATACCATAGCTGTTAAAAAACTCGATAGCTCTTGGCCCTACACCGCAAAGTATAACTAAATCAACATTCTGTGACTTAGCCCAAGCAGGGAAAGCGCCTTCTTGATGCTCTATTGAGTCGTAAAATTTTTTATCTTTTACAACACCATTTTCTATTTCGTAAATTACAAACCTCTGCGCTCTTCCAAAGTGCTCGCTTAAAACTTCACCAATTAACGGTATCATTACCTTCATTAAACATTTCCTCCTAATTTATTTTCAAGTGATTCCATTTTACCTTTCAATGTTAACTGCTTATCGTTTCTTTCATCTATATAGACATTCATAACAACCCTATTTAATCCTTCACTATAAATTGCATCCCTTATTTTTGGTATAAGCTTGAGAATTTCTTCTAACTCACCTTCTATTGCTGTGCCAATAGGCGTAGGCATAGCTTTAAAACCACTTTCTTTTATTAGCGATACAACTTTTGCAATATAGGTACTAGCGCTTGGCGAAGATGTACCAATCGGTATAACTGTAATGCCACAGACAGCCATATTAACCTCCTTTAGTAAATATTTCTGTATTGCTCGAAGTACAATTTTTCATCTTTTATTTTAGCCTTTATTTTTATTATCTTTACATCAAAAGTACTTATCGTGGCAAATTTTTCGTTTAAAATAGAGTCATCCCATTGTGTTAAAATTTTGTAAGATAATGAAATATCTTGAAATTTTTTTTTGGCTGATTCACTGCTATTAATATCTGGGTGATATTTTTTTGCTAGAACAAGGTATCTTTTTTTTATTTCCTTATGCGACTTAGCATCCCATACATTCAAAACTTCCCTTGCTATTGCTTCATAAAGCCTTTTTCGTTTAATATTTTCTCTAAATTCAAAATCGTATATCATAATTGCACTAACTGTTTTGGAAATCTTGTTAAGCTTTCCACACTGTCTTTTTTTACAAGATAGGTGTTTTCTAAACCCACTGCACCTTCTTTAAAAATAAGCTTTGGCTCAAATGCAAATATCATATTTTCTTCTAATGGATAATCCATGCCTTTTGCAATAAATGGGTATTCATCTAACTCTAGTCCCACACCGTGGCCTAAAAAACTTACCCTATCTTTACCAATGCCCATAAAAATACTTTCATACCCTGCGTTTTTTGCTTTTTCAAGAGCTTTTACATATATTTCATATGCATTTGTGCCTGCTTTTGCATAATCTTCAAACCAATTTATTAAATCAAGACAAAATTGGTAGCCTTTTTTTAACTCGCTACTTACATCACCAATGACAAATGTGCGCGTTTGATCTGCTAGATAACCATTGTAGTTAAAAACAAAATCCACAATAATGGGCTTGTTTTTTTCAATTCTATTTGTACTTGCACCTTCAGGGTATGTTGGGTACATACCTTTGCCTGTTAGAGGCTTCATATACCCAGAAAAACCCACAGCACTACTACCACTAATGACATGACCCATAAAGATCTCGCCGTTAAACATTCGCATGCGGTTTCTACCTTGATGACCCCTTAGGCGTGCAAGGTATTCTAATTTTGCACTTATATCAATTTCTCTTTTGTTTTCTTCTAAATATATTCTTGCATCACTCATTAAACAATCAAGATTTTTGGCAGCTTGTGCTATATTTTCTATCTCATTTGGTTCTTTTATTCTCCTTTGCCACCTAATCAAATCGGAAACATCTACTATTTGGCTTCTATCAAAAATTTCTTTAAATTTTAGATAGAAATTTGCAGGCAATACATCAAACTCAAGGCCTATTGTGTCAACCTTAAAACCTTGCTGTTGAATAAATTTTTTAATATCGGAAAAACCATTCATGTAACTTACGCTTATATCGGTTTCTTCTTGAGCCCTATCCAAACCACGCCTGACAAATAAAAATTTTTCATTATCTTTTGTTATTACAAGGATCCCATTTGCAAATGTGCCAGTGTAATAATAAATATCGGTTGATTGCATAAGTAGTGCAATATCAATATTTTTAACCCTCAAGACATCTGAGAAAATTTTTGTCCTCAAGCAACCCCTCCGTCTATTTGTCAGTAATAATACACGCAAAAAATAAAAAATTCAACTATTGTTTTAAAGTATTTGACTTAAAAACGCATAAATGATAAAAAGTAAGCGTATGACGCAGGTGGGTGAGATGTTTTCTTATATATCAAAAACATACGACTTACTAAACCATGTTTTGAGTTTTAATATCGATAAGTCATGGAGAAAAGCTGCTATATCATACATTAGTGGCCCAAATGTATTAGATGTAGCAACTGGCACTGCTGATATTGCCCTTGCTATAAATAAAACTGACCCTCAAAAAAAAGTAATAGGCGTTGACATAAGCCTTGGAATGCTAAATATAGCAAAAGAAAAAACAAAAGGCAAAGGTATAATGCTTGCTTGTGCGGATGCTTTAAATTTACCTTTTAGAGATAATTCTTTTGACAATGTCGTAATTTCTTTTGGTATAAGAAATATTAAAAATAAAACACAGGCATTGTATGAGTTTAAAAGGGTATTGAAGCCTTCTGGGAAACTGCTAGTGTTAGAATTTTCAAAGCCAAAAAATCAATTTATAAATGCCGCTTATATACTATATAAGGATTATTGCTTACCTAATATAGCGGGTTTGGTTTCAAATAACAAAGAAGCTTACAGATACCTTGCTAAAACAATTAGATATTTCCCAGATCCAGAATTTTTGTCAAATGCAATGTTGCAAGTTGGTTTTGAAAAGGTAGATTTTCGCTCTCTTAGCTTTGGTATTGCTTGTTTGCATATTGCATGCAAGGGGGTATAATTTATGGAGAAATATCTTTTAGACATTGAAGTCCAGCAAAATGCTGTTGACTTTTTTCAGCAAGCAGAAGTTATTAACTACTGCGTATTTGATATTGTTTGCAATGTCTTTTTAGCAGAAGAAGATAAATTATGGATGCTTTTAGCATACAACTATTTTTTTGACGACTTTACTGAGGATAGTATATATGATGAAGTATGCGTTTGGTGATGTGGTTGTAGTATCTTTTCCTTTTACAAATTTAGACAAAACAATAAGAAGGCCAGCTTTAGTACTCATTGATACTGGAGATGAAGATATTGTGGTGGCAAGGATTACCACACATAAGCACAATGAAGAAATGGAGCTCGAAATTGAAAACTACAGAGAAAAGGGCTTGCTTCTACCAAGTTTTGTAAGGTTTAATAAAATAGCTACGCTAAACAGAAAAGATATGTATAAAAAAATTGGCGAATTATCGCCAAACGAGATGAAAAAGGCACGAAAAATTTTAAGAAAAATGTTTTTAAATAATCAGAGGGAGAAAGATAATGACACTCAAAGAATTAAGGAAAAAGTTAGATAACATAAAGGAGTATCTTTGACTTAGACAAAAAGTCTCAAACCATAAAAGAAATTGAAGAGAAGCTTCAAAACAAAGAGATTTGGAATGACTACGCTTTACTACAAAAACTTGAAAGGACAAAAAGAAACTTCCAAAGTATTATAAATCAAGTTAAAGAACTAGACGACGAACTTAACTTGATTGAAGAAATGGTTATTCAAGAAAATGATGAGAGTCTATTTGAAAATGAAACAAAAGAGTTAAGCAAAAAAATTGAAGCGTTTGAAATTCGATCACTTTTATCAGGACCACACGATGAAGATGATGCAATCGTTACTATTCATTCGGGTGCAGGTGGCACTGAGAGTTGTGATTGGGTTGCTATGCTATTTAGAATGTATACAATGTGGGCACAAAACAATAACTATAAAATTGAGATAGCTGACATGCAAGAAGGTGATCAAGCGGGGTATAAAAGTATCACTTTCATTGTTTCTTCAGGTGACCATCCATATGGTTACTTAAAAGGCGAAAATGGTGTACATAGGCTAGTAAGAATTTCTCCTTTTGACTCTAATAAAAGACGACATACATC
>JBFWJP010000064.1:0-7449 GCA_050253135.1 Desulfurella sp.
TAAATTATTTCACGAACAAAGCGATTTTTCAGATAAATTTGATATAAAAGTTGAAAAACCTGGATTTATAAATTTTTTTATAAAAAAAGATTTATTAATTCAAGAATTAATATCACTTTCGACCAAAAAAGATGTATATTTTAAACAAAATGATATTGCTAACAAAAGAATACAAATTGAATTTGTTAGCGCTAACCCTACAGGCCCTTTACACATAGGCCACGGCAGGGGTGCTGCAATTGGCGATAGTTTAGCAAAAATCCTATCTTTTTTAGGGTATGATGTGACAAGGGAGTATTACATAAATGACGCCGGATATCAAATGTATATGCTTGGGTTATCAACTTTTTTAAGATACCAAGAGTTGCTGGGTAAAGATATCGAATTTCCAAAAGATGGTTATCAAGGTGATTATATTAAAGATATAGCAAGACAATTAGTAAACACCTATCAAGATAGATTATTGAATATGGACAATGCCATCGAAATTTGTTTGGATAGCGCAAAAAGTACAATAATGAATGATATCTTAAATGATATGGATAACTTTAGGGTTACATTTGATGTATTTTTCAATGAAAGTAGCTTATTTAAAGATAATGAAGTGGATAGCACGTTAACGCTTCTAAAAGAAAAAGGCTATACGTACGAAAAAGATGGCGCTTTGTGGCTTAAAACAACTCAGTTTGGTGACGACAAAGATAGGGTACTTATAAAACAAGATGGAAAATATACTTACTTTGCAAGCGATATTGCCTACCATAAAAATAAATTTTTATCGAGAAACTTTGATAAAGTTATTGATATTTGGGGTTCAGACCATCATGGCTATGTAGCAAGGGTAAAAGCAGCGCTAGAAGCACTAAATATTGATAGCCAAAAATTAGTGGTGTTACTTGTTCAATTTGTAAATTTAATCCAAGAAAATAACAAGATCTCAATGTCAACTAGGAAAGCTAATTATATCGAGCTTAAAGAACTTGTAAAAGAAGTTGGTACAGATGCTGCAAGATTTATTTTTGTATCTAAAAGTATTAATTCTCACTTAGATGTAAACATATCTCTTCTAAAACAACATTCTATGGATAATCCTGTCTACTACATACAATATGCACATGCTCGTATAATGAGCATTTTAGAAAAAAGTGAGTGTAATACTGTTGTTAATGACAATTTATTTGAGCTCTTAACTCAAACAGAAGAAATAAATCTTATGAAAGCTATGCTCCAATTTAAAGACTACTTGCACGATTGTGCAAAAACCTTAGAGCCATATTTGATTACTAAATCTTTGCTTTCTATTGCTGAAAAATTGCACCAATTCTATAATAAACATAAAGTAATTAATGAAAATAAAGAATTAAGCTGTGCAAGGGTTGAACTAATAAAAACAGCTGCTTTTGTTTTAGCTTTAGGCCTATCTTTAATAGGTGTAGAAGCAAAGAATAAAATGTGAGGTTTATTATGGAGCAAGATAAATTTAATTTTGGGCAGCAAAATCAAAATCCTCCAAAGAAAACAAGTTTTGGAATTTGGACTCTAATAATTTCTATCGTGATCGCTTTTGGGTTTGGTTATGGGGTTGGTTTTGTCTCATCTGCATATTTTAGAAACATAAATATCAATAAAGAACTTGCTAACAATATCCAAATACTTCAGGCAAATAGCACATCTGTCAAAAACGAACAAACCCCAAAGGCAGTTGTTCCAACAAACAAAGCAAAAATAGCTATTCAAACAAACAGCACAAATGCTACCGAATCTGAAATAAAAGCCATTACAAATAGCTTAACTAATCAAACTAATTCAACTAAAACATCTAATATTAAAATAACTCAAAAACCAAAAGAATCGCAAAGCTCCATCCAAACTAAAGCAAAAACTCAAGAAAACAAAACTAATACTATTATAACCAAAGAAACAAAAGGCAACTATGTAGTACAAGTAGCATCATTCCCAGACAGGTCAAAAGCTCTCAACTTAGTAATTTCGCTAATACAAAAAGGCTTTAATGCCACAAGTGAACAAACAATGATAAACAATGTAGCCTATACCAGAGTAATAATAGAAGCACATAACTTATCTGAAGCAAATAAAATTGCTACAAAATTAAAAACAGATGGCATAACTAATTTACCCATAATATACGAGAGGAAACGATGATACCATACCCAAACATTAATCCTATAGCTTTTTCTATAGGTCCATTTAATATTTTTGGTAAAACAATCGGTCCTTTTAGCGCAAGGTGGTACGGAATTGCCTATGCACTTGGATTTTTGATAGGCTATTTTTACATAAAGCATAGAATAAAAATTTCCAGCTACTTTAAAAACAAAAGCATTGCCGATGATTTAATATTTTATTCTATAATCGGTGTAATTGTTGGGGGTAGGTTAGGGTACGTTTTAATTTATAATTTAGCATATTATATGGATCATCCTTTGAGAATATTTTATGTGTGGCAAGGCGGTATGAGCTTTCATGGAGCTTTGATTGGTTTAGTAATTGTGGGTCTTTACATTACAAAAAAGTATAACGTCAGATTTTATAAACTTGCTGACGAGGTGGCAGTTATCGCACCAGTTGGAATTTTTTTTGGAAGAGTAGCGAATTTTATAAATGATGAGTTATGGGGCAGGCCATCTAATTTACCATGGGCTATTGCATTCCCAAGAGGTGGTTATATACCAAGACAACCCTCTCAACTTTACGAAGCGTTATTTGAAGGTTTGATATTATTTTTAATATTATACTTTTCTAGAGACAAACTTATTAAAAAAGAAGGTTTCTTATTTTGGCTGTTTGTTTTGCTATATGGTATTTTTAGATTTTTTGTTGAATTTACAAGAGAGCCAGATCCACAAATAGGCTTTATTTTGGGTCTTACTATGGGACAATGGCTATGTTTGGCCATGATAATAACAGCTACAATTTTCTTCATCATCTTAAGGAAAAAGTGGAAAAATGCTCCTTGAAGAAATAAAAGCTCTAAAACTTAAAGCCATAGAAGATAATAAAAAAAATTTCCCTGTGCACATTTTAGAAATGGGCTTAAATATGCTCTATAAAGAGCCAGTTAACTTAAAAGAAGTATTTTCGCAAGGTACTTGCGAAATTCTAGAAATCAAAAATTTTAACCAAGATAAATCTTATGAAATAGGTAAAAACATTAGCGCTCTAATTATAAATTCTGATGAAGTTTTGTTAAATGGCTCCTTAGAAAACATTTCTTTTGCCAAAGAAAGCTTTAATCTACCTATAATTGCTAGAGATTATTTTTTAGAAGAGTACCAAGTTTACTTAAGTAGGATATATCAGGCAGACGGAATCATTATAGAACCGAATTTAATCAATGATGAAACATTACAAAAAATTTCCCTTTTGAGTCTTGCAATGGGGATAGAGCCAATATTTAACATTCGTGCACAAAGCGATATAGAAAGACTAAAAAAGTTTGATTTTGCTACTACATTTATCTTCGAAGATTCAAATTTAATATCTTATATCGATAAGTCAAAATTAAACCTTTTTTACGATACAGATAACAAAGAAAATTTAGTGAAAATGGGGGTAAAGCTATTTATCAGGATTTTAATTTAAACAATTTTAAAGAAAAAGTTATTTACTTTGTTGGCATTGGCGGAATCGGGATGAGCTCTATTGCTCAATACTTGCATTTAAAAGGTTTTAAAGTAGAGGGTTCAGATTTAAGCGAAAATAAGAATGTGCTTGCACTAAAAGAAATTGGTATCAAAATTCATATAGGTCATAACCCACAAAATATTCCAAACGATGTAGCTCTTGTTGTAGCTTCATCTGCAATAAAAGAAGACAACCCAGAAATCATTGAATCAAAAAAGCGTGATATAAGATTTTTGAAAAGGTACGAATTACTCGCTTTGCTATTCAACGAAAAATTCGGCATAGCAGTTGCAGGTTCGCATGGAAAAACCACAACTACATCTCTAGCAACAGAACTCTTATTACAAGCTTCTCTAAACCCTACCGCTATTATTGGTGGTAAAATTCAAAAAATAAAGCAAAATGTAATGTGTGGAAATAGCCATTTCTTTATCGCAGAAGCAGATGAAAGCGATGGGGGATTTTTGCTTTTAAACCCGAAAATCTCTATTGTAACCAATATAGATAATGATCATCTAAATTATTACAAATTTTTTGAAAACGAAGTAGAAGCATTCAAAGAATTTATAAAAAAAAGCGATTACGCAATATTAAATATTGATGATGAAAATCTATCCAAAATTGCAAATCAATTAGGAAAAGAGCGTTGTTTTACTTATTCTTTGAATAATAAAAACGCCCAATTTTGGGCTGAAAATATAATTCATACAGGAAAATCTAGTCAATTTGTTGTTAATACACCTCAAGGTAAAATCGATATAAAATTAAATATACCAGGCATGCACAATATCTCAAACTCATTAGCAATTGTAGGCTTAGCACATATATTACGCATAGAAAAACAGCAGCTTCAAAAAGCACTTGAATTTTTTAGCGGTGTTGATAGAAGATTTAGTTTTAGATCCTTTTTGAAAAATGATGTTGTAGTGTATGACGATTATGCACATCATCCAAAAGAAATAGAAGCTACACTACAAGCAGCTAGACAGGTAGCTAAATCCCGCGTGATTGCTATTTTTCAGCCTCATAGATACACAAGAGTCCAATCTTTGATGGATGAGTTTTCTAAATGCTTTAGGCTCGCAGATATTGTTTTTTTGCTTGATATATATCCAGCCGGAGAAAAACCAATTGAAGGTATTAATTCAAAGGTTTTGTCTGAAAACATTAATAAATTTTCAAATAATTGTATATATATGGATGATATAAACCGTATAAAGCCAATTTTAATGAAAGAAACTAAGGCAGGTGATTTAGTAATTACTATGGGCGCAGGTGATATAACAAAGCTTTCCTATCAACTAAACTCTAATGCGTCAAGTTGAAATAAATACCCAAAATATAACATCTTTTAAGCAAGATGGTTTGTGTATATTAAATTATATAGAAAACATAGATGATTTAACTAAAGTAGAGCAGGGTAGTTTAATTGGTGCTGGCAGCAACTTACTGATCAAAACCAAGCGTCATTTATATAAACTCTCCAAAGCGTTTTCTTATATAAATATAAGCGATTCACTAGTAATTATTGGAGGCGCAACAAGTATAAGTTTTATAAATAAGATATTAATAAAAAATGGATTCTCTGGGCTTGAATTTTTGGCTGGAGTACCTGCAAGTATTGGCGGTTGCGTTAGAATGAATGCAGGCGCATTTGGAAAAGCTATAGAAAATATTTTTGAATATGCTATTTGCTACAGTACAAATAAAGGTGTCCATACTGTCTGTAAAAATGAAGCTGGGTTTGATTACAGAGATTCTGATTTTAAAAATAAAATTATTTTGGAAGTAGGTTTGCGCCTTGAAAAAATGCATTCAGATGACATTGAAAAAAAAATTAAAGAAAACATTCAAACAAGAGTTATAAAAGCTCCGATTTTAAGAACTTTTGGCAGTACTTTTAAAAATCCTCCAAATATAGCTGCTGGAAAATTGATAGAAGAATGTGGTCTTAAGGGAAAAACTGTAAATGATGCCATGATTAGTCCAAAGCACGCAAACTATATTATAAATTTACATAAAGCCACCGTAGATGATGTATTACAATTGATTGACATTGTTAAAAATAATGTTTATAAAAAATTTAACATTGAGCTGCAAGAGGAGGTTATAATATTATGAGTATTTTGGTTGTCTGTGGTGGTAATTCATCTGAAAGAGATGTATCTATAAGAAGCGGCAGCGCAATACACCAAGCTCTTCAAAACTTAAAATATGATGCACAAAATTTTATTTGTGAAAACAAAAAAGATTGTATTGAAACGATTCTTGATAAAAAACCAGATGTTGTGTTTATTGCGCTACATGGTGGTTTTGGAGAAGATGGTACCCTTCAGGCAGCACTTGAGATGCACAATATCAAATACACTGGATCTAACTCCCTTTCAAGTAAAGTTTGCATGAATAAATTTTTTACAAAAGCCATTTTGAAAGAATACCACATTCCAACCAAACCAGCCTTTTTAGTAAAAAGCATAGAAGATATTGGACATATAAAAAACTTTCCTGTATGCATAAAACCAAACAGCGAAGGCTCTTCAATTGGAGTTGAATTTGCATACGACAGCAATCAACTTGAAGCAAAATGTATTGAACTAATTAAGCAATTCAAAGCATTAATCATTGAAGAAAAGATAACTGGCACAGAAATTACGCTTAGTATGTTGAACGGCGAATGCCTACCTCTAATAGAAATTGCACCAAAAAAGGGATTTTACGATTATCAAAATAAATACACAAAAGGTGCAACTGAGTATATTATACCTGCTAGAGTTAACCAATCCATTATTGATGAAATTAATAGAATTGGTAAAATAATCTACAAAGCCCTTTTGTGCAAGGGTGCAATAAGAATTGATATGATGTTAGAAAACAATGTACCCTATGTACTAGAAGTAAACACAATACCTGGTATGACTCAAACAAGCCTCTTGCCAAACGCAGCTAAACATGCAAACATAAGTTTTGAGATGCTTGTAGAGAAAATACTCAAATCTGCATATGAAGGATTTTAAAAACTTTAAAACCTATAAAAAACAAAAAAAAGATTATTCTTTAATTAAAAGAAAAATTTTTTTTGTAGTATTATTTGCATGTTTGTTTATAGCTTCTTTTTATGCAATATATAAAGGTTTGTATTTTATTAATAAAACTACGCAAAACTCAAAACTAAGGTATGTATACATTAAAGGTAATAAAATTCTAAAATCAAGCTATTTAGTTAACAATTTACATATTGGAAACAATACAAAGCTCGACAACCAATTAAAAGTAGATGTTTACAACAAATTAATGAAAAACCCATTTATTGCTAAATCAAGCGTAGCCATTATTAAGCCAGATACACTCTATATAGACATTAAAGAAAAAGTGCCATTGTGTGTTCTAGATTTTAACAACAAGCAGTTTGTTTTTTCTAGTAGTGGTCAATACATTACAGACCGTATTGATTCGCAAAAATTAAACATTGATAAAATTTTACGTATCAAAATGGCAAACTTAACACCTCAAATTAATAACAAAAATGTCATATTAGCACTTGTAGATCTATACAAAAAGTTAGACAAATTAGAAAAAATTAGTTATATTAGGATGGAAGATAATAGGTTTGAAGTTTTTTTAGAAAACGGTATTATGGTAAAAGCAAATGTACTTAATTGCGATTATAATAAGTCCATAGGAAGGCTCGAAACAATTTGGCCTAAACTTTCGCCAGACATCGAAAAAATAGAAAGCGTTTCAATATGTTATCCAGACAGAATCATAATAAAATGGAAAACAAAGGAGATAAACAGTGGAAGATAG
>JBFWJP010000065.1:0-7386 GCA_050253135.1 Desulfurella sp.
ACTACGCTTGGGGAAATCATTGGTTCTTCAATTTTGGCATATATATTTTTTGCTCAAACTATTAACCTATGGCAATTTGTTGGGATTTTATTTATTATGAGCGCTATAGTTATAGCCTTTAAGTATGGAAAGGTTTGATTTGTTTTTTTTAAAAAAATACATATAATTACACTTTAGTATGAAGTATTATTACGCTTTAACAGTTATAGGAAAAGATAAGCCGGGTATTGTTGCCAATGTGGCAAAAGTATTATACGAACTGAATTTTAATATAGAAGATTCTTCTTCAACATTGCTGAAAGATCAATTTTCCATTATACTTATTATTTCAAGTACTTCAAAGATTAGCTTATTGGAGTTAAAAAAAGCATTTGCAAGCGTTAGAAAAGACTTAAATTTAAGAATTTCTGCTAGGCAAATTGATACTTTAGATCAACCTTTAAAAAAAGTAAAAAAACATATGATTTCGATTTATGGCAGCGATAAGCCGGGTATTGTGTATAAAGTTACTCAAGCATTATGTGATTTAAATATAAATATTGTTGACTTAAAGACTCGGGTATCTGGATCAAAAAAAGATATCTACATCATGATTTTGGAAGTTGAAGTGCCAGTAGATATAAATATTAGTTTTGTAAATAACGCACTTAGTGCTATTTCAAAAGAAATGGATGTTGATTTTTCCATTAGACCGATCGAGTCTTACAGTATATGAATGATAAAAATTGTAAAGTTTCCAGACAAACTTTTAAAAAAACAATCGCTTTATGTAGATTCTATTAATAACAAAGCATTATCTATTGCAGATAAGCTTACATTTGTCCTTGATTATTATAATCATTGCGTAGGCATAGCTGCTGTGCAAATCGGATATTTGACTCGAATTATTGCTGTAGATGTGTCAAAAACAAAAAACAAAAATCACGGAAGGCTAATAATGATAAATCCTGTAATTGTCGATCACAGCTTAAATGATATAATTACAAAAGAAGGCTGTCTAAGTGTGCCAGATTATTTAGCGTATGTTTCGCGCTACAAAAAAATAACAGTAGAGTACTTAGATTTAGATGGTAAAAAGCAAGTGTTAGAAGCAAAAAGATTTGAAGCAGTTGTAATTCAACATGAAATTGATCATTTAGATGGTATATTATTTATTGATAAAATAGCCTCTAATGATTGTTTAATAAATAGGGTTGAAAGATGATATACGAACTCCACTCAGATTATAAGCCAACAGGTGATCAGCCAAACGCAATAAAAAGTTTGGTTAGCAACATAAAAAAATGTGTTAAATTTCAGACACTTATTGGCGTAACAGGTAGTGGCAAAACCTTTACAATAGCAAATTTAATTAAGCATATTGATAAACCTGTACTTGTTATTTCTCATAACAAAACGCTTGCAAGTCAGCTTTATACAGAATTTGCGAATTTTTTCCCAAATAATGCAGTTGAGTATTTTATAAGCTATTACGACTATTATCAGCCAGAAGCCTATGTACCACGCACAGATACGTATATTGCTAAAGACTCATCAATTAATGATGAGATAGATAGGCTGCGCCAAAAAGCCACAATGAGCTTGCTTACAAGAAAAGATGTTATTGTGGTAGCAAGCGTTTCTTGCATATATGGTATTGGCGAAAAAGAAGACTACGAAGGCATGTCTTTTAAGATAAGTGTTGGCGATAAATTAGATGTTAGAAAATTTATAGAAGTTTTAGTTGAGCTTTTGTATAAAAGAAACGATATTGATTTTGAAAGGGGTAATTTTCGCGTAAGGGGTGACATTGTTGATGTGTATTTGTCTTACTTTAAAAATATGGCTTTAAGAATTGAATTTTTTGGCGATACAGTTGAAAAAATATCCATTTTTGATCCACTTTCTGTTAAATTGATTGAAAAAAAAGACTCTATGGTTATTTTTCCAGCAAGTCATTATGTATCAACAAAAGAAAAAAGAGATATAGCAATTCATAGAATAAGGGAAGAATTAAGAGATCGAATTCAATTTTTTAAATCCCAAAATAAGCTTTTAGAAGCCCAACGCATAGAAGAAAGGGTTAATTTTGACTTAGAAATGATTGAGCAAACCGGCACATGCAGTGGTATTGAAAATTATTCTTTACACTTTTCAAATAGAATGCCAGGCGAACCACCTGTTTCTTTGATAGATTACTTTAACAAAAACTTTTTACTAATTATAGATGAATCTCATGTTACAATACCTCAATTAAGAGGCATGTATGAAGGTGATTACTCAAGAAAAAAAACACTTGTAGATTACGGCTTTAGATTACCTAGCGCTTTGGATAACAGGCCACTTAAATTTGATGAATTTATGGAAAAAATTGATCAAGTTGTATTTGTTTCTGCTACACCGTCTGAATTTGAACTAGAATTATCAAAGCCGTATATAGTAGAACAGATTATTAGACCAACGGGACTTATGGATCCAGAAATCATAGTAAAGCCAATGGATGGCGGAATAGACGATTTATTTGGTGAGATTAAAAATAGCATAAATCAAGGTTACAAGGTACTTGTGACAACGCTTACAAAAAAAATGGCAGAAGATGTAAGCGAGTATTACAATAATTTAGGTCTTAGGGTAAAGTATATGCATTCTGAGATAGATGCAATTGAGCGTGCAAAAATTATATGGGATTTGAGAAATGACAAGTTTGATTGTCTTGTAGGCGTAAATTTGCTAAGAGAGGGCCTTGATATACCAGAAGTAAATTTAGTAGCTATATTAGATGCAGACAAAGAAGGTTTTTTGCGAAGTAAAACAAGCCTTATACAAACTGCAGGGAGGGCTGCACGAAACGCATCGTCTAAAGTAATTTTTTATGCAAATAATATGACTAAATCAATGCAGGAAGCAATTAACGAAACCTTAAGAAGGAGAAAAATTCAAGAAAATTATAATATCAAAAATCATATAACGCCTACAACAATAATAAAAAATAAAGGTAGTAAGGTTTTGGAAATGTGCAATTTGGATTATTTGGAAAACTCAAAAATTGAGGGTATAAAAAAGAAAGACTTGCCAAGAATTATAAGTAAGCTTTATAGGCAAATGAAAGAAGCATCCGAAAAAATGGAGTTTGAAAAAGCTATTGAGTTTAGAGATGAGATTGAAAGATTAAAGAAACTTGACATGGAATTAGTTTAGAATACAATTTAATAAGGAGGTAATATGCTAACATTAGAAAATATAAAATACTCTCGCAACTCAAAAGAAATCATAAAAGGTATAAGCGTTAGCTTTGAAGAAAAAAAAATTACATCAATAATTGGAAGCAACGGTGTGGGTAAATCAACACTTGCTTATATAATAATGGGGTTGTCTGATTATAAACCTAATGATGGAAAGATTTACTTAGACGGAACGGATATAACGAATTTTAGCATTACACAAAGGGCTAGATTAGGTATTAGCTTGCTGTGGCAAGAACCTGCTAGATTTGAAGGTTTAAGTGTGAAAAATTATTTAAGTTTAGGTGGGAAAATAAAATTAGATGACATAAAAGAAGCATTAAATTTGGTAAGACTCAATCCCAACGTTTACATGTCGCGCTTTGTTGATAAAAAATTATCAGGCGGTGAGCGCAAAAGGGTAGAAATTGCAAGCTGTATCTTGCTGAAGCCAAAATTTTTAATTATGGATGAGCCAGATTCAGGTATAGATTTAATGAGTTTAGATATGATAGTAGATATTATGAAATATTTAAAAGAAAACGGTACAGGCGTTATTGTTATAACTCACAGAGAAGAAATTGCATCTCACAGCGATTATTCTTATTTGATTTGTGATGGTAGAGTGTTAAAAAGCGGTGTATGTAGCGATATTATAGATTACTATAGAAGTACATGCGATGTATGTGATAATGTAAATGCGCCAAAGGAGCAAGAAATATGATTGATATAGTAAAAGCGTACGAAGATGAGTTTAATCAGTTAGTTGAATTATACGAAAACAATACAAATGATAAATCGCTTAAAAATAAAGGTGTGGCATCAATAATCGTAAGCGGGAACAAAGTTGTGGGTTTAAATACACTAAAGGGCATAGATGTTAGATCAAAAACGCGTGGTGACGGTGTTGTAATAATTGATGTTGATATACAGGATAACACGGTAATACCTATACCAGTCCATTTATGCACAGGTTTTTTGGAAAAAAAAGGCGAGCAATTGTTGCAGTTTAACTACAACATAGGCTCAAATGTTAAAGTAAAGTTTAAATCTCACTGCATTCTAACTAAGATCGAAAAGTTGCACCATAAGATGATTTCCCAGATGTATATAGGTAAAAATTCGTTTGTAACATATGAAGATGAGCATTTTCACGATGAAAATGGTGGTATATTTGTTGAAACAATTACATATGCAAAGTTAGATAAAAATGCGTTTTTTCAAAGTAAGTTTTATGCTACAAAAACCCGTATTGGCAGAATAAATGTAGTTATGGACTTTGATATAGATGATTACGCAAAAGCTGATTTGGAAAGTAAAATTTACGGTAAAAAAGACGATAAAATTGATATCCAAGAAATTTTAAGGTTAAATGGTCAGTATGCATCTGGTATAGCAAAGTCGTCTATTTTTGCAACTGATTCAACACAGGCCAACGTAATTAATGAAGCCTATGGAAATGGCGCTTACTCCAAAGGCCACATAGAGTGTAATGAAGTTGTAAAAGGCTCTGATGTTTTGGTGTCCACTGTACCAATTTTGAAAGTAGTTAACGAAAAATCAGAACTCACGCACGAAGCAAGCGTTGGACGCATAAGGCAAGACCAGTTAGATATACTAATGTCAAAAGGCTTAGATGAAGAAGAAGCAATTAATATTATTGTCAATGGTTTGATTAGTTAATGATTTTAACACTTATTGTTTGCATCATCATACTTACATTACTTGAAGCTATATTTGATGGAGCAGAGATTGGTATTTTGTCGCTTAATCCCGAACACATTGATTCTAAATCAAAAATTTCATCTATCATATCAAAATATTCAAAAGACCCTCAAAAGTTGCTTTCCGCAGCCTTGGTTGGCACAAATGTTAGCCTTGTAATTTCTTCATATATAGGAGCCTACTTAAGCGAGAAAATCTTTCATAACTCATTTATTTCTATAATTTTTTTGTGGCCAATGGCTGTTATATTTGGTCAAATTTTACCAAAAATACTGTATCGACATTACCCACTATTCTTAACAAGAAAAACCATACTTGTTGTGTATGTGTTTAATGTGATATTTTACCCCATTATTGTTTTGATGTTTTATTTGTCAAATGTCTTTCAAAAAAGCTTTACTAGTAGGCTCAAACAAAGTGCGCTATCACGAGACGAAATAAAAATGATTGTTAAAAGTAAATATTTTAAACGAAATATCTCGGATTTAGAGGCAGAAATGATCGATCAGATTGTAACTTTTAAAGAAAAAAAAGCGCAGGAAATAATGATTCCTTTGAAAAAAGTATTTATGTTAGAAGAAAACCAAACCATTAGTGATTTGAATTTAGCAAACAAAGATAACGATTATACAAGAATACCTGTTTTTAGGGAAAGAGTCGATAATATAGTGGGCATTGTAAATATCTACGACTTAGTTGATGCAAAAGCAGACGAATCACTTAAAAAATATGCTCAAGAGCCTGCATATTTTCCAGAGTATACGCCTATAGAAAATATATTTTCAAAAATGAAAAAAGATGGTTTAAGAATGGTTGTAATTGTAGATGAGTACGGCAGTTGCAGTGGTATATTGACTATAGAAGATTGTTTAGAAGAGATTTTTGGTGAGATAGAAGATGAGTACGATGTAGTAGAACAAAAAATTATAAATACAAAAGATGGTTTTTTGGTTGATGCAGATATAGAAATAGAAAAATTAAGTGAAGCTATAGGCACAACTATTGAAAAAGCTCAAGAATATGAAACATTGGGCGGTTTTTTGCTTTACAAATTTGGCTATATTCCTCAAAAAGGCGAAAAGGTAATCTATAAAAATCTTATCTTTGAAATTAAATCACGCAATAGCAAAAACATAAAGAAAGTGCTCATAAAAAATGCTTAAGCTGTTTTTGGTCTTTTTATTTATTGTCTATATTTACTATGTTGTAAGAAAAAAAAGAAAATTGAAACAAAATGCAAACAAGCCTTATTTAGATGAATTGGTAAAATGTGAAAATTGTGGTATATATTTTTCAAAAAATAAAGCAATTCATTACAAAAATTTGTTTTTTTGCTCCAAAAAGTGTAAAAAACAATATGAAGATAAGGTAGGGAGGCGAACATGAAATTTTTCTTAGATACGGCAAACTTAGACAAAATCACTTATTTTACAAGTTTAGGTTTAGTTAACGGCGTTACAACAAACCCATCGCTTGTTGCAAAAGAAGGGAAAGAATTTTTGCCCACAATTAAAGAAATTCTAAAAATAGTTGATGGGCCAGTTAGTGTTGAAGTTATAGGCTCTACATCTATAGAAATGATCAAAGAAGCAAGGGAGTTTTCAAAACTAGCTAAAAATGTTGTAGTAAAGATACCTTTTACAAAAGAAGGCGTAAAAGCTACGCAAATATTGAGCAAAGAAAACATTAGTGTTAATATGACGCTTGTTTTTAGCGCATCTCAAGCACTTATTGCGGCAAAATCTGGTGCAAGCTATGTAAGCCCGTTTGTTGGAAGATTAGACGATATTTCGCACGAAGGTATGGAGCTTGTAGAACAAATTAAGGCGATTTTTGATAATTATAACTTCAAAACCGAAATTATCGTAGCAAGTATCCGCAGTCCAAAGCAGGTTGTAGAAGCAGCGATGCTAGGTGCTGATATTGCAACAATTCCGCCTGATGTGCTTGAATTGATGTTTAACCATCCCCTAACCGATGTGGGCATAAAGAAATTTATGAAGGATTGGGGAAATGCCTTTAGCACCTAAAATAATAGTTGCAACTTCCAATGAACACAAACTTAAAGAAATAAAAGAAATTTTTAGCGACTTTGATGTGGTAGGGTTAACAAAAGACTACAACGCTCCAGAAGAAACAGGCCACACTTTTTGCGAAAACGCGCTGATAAAAGCAAAAAGTATTGAGCATTTAGGAGATATTGTATTGGCAGATGATTCTGGTTTAGAAGTGCAAGCACTACTAGGTCTTCCTGGGGTTTATTCTGCAAGGTATTCTGGTGGTGGAGATTTTGAAAATAATAAAAAATTGCTCGAAGAACTTAAACATACGGCAAATAGAAAAGCACGTTTTGTTTGCTGTATGGTGGCTATCATCAATAAAAAAACAATAAGCGCAGAGGGTATCTTGGAAGGCACGATAGCATTTGAGCCAAAAGGTGATAATGGTTTTGGCTATGATC
>JBFWJP010000066.1:0-7261 GCA_050253135.1 Desulfurella sp.
CATCGGCATCGCCTTCTCTTACCATCATTGTGGCAAATACATTTGGCCTGTGGTTTATAATATAGCCTGCTTCTTCTTTTGTAATGCCTTTTCTTTGTCTTATCTCAAGCAGCCTTTCTATGTAGTGCAGTCTTTTGGGTGCCTGCATGGGGTCTATGAATTCTATTTTATCTATAATGCTTTCTTTTAGTCCCAACGCTTTGATTTTTTCAACAACAAATTCTTTTGTTCTGCCCCTTGAGCCTACAAATACGGGGTAGAATATGCCTTCTTCCAATGCATTTTGTACAGCTCTTAGGATATTTGGACTTGTGGTTTCTGTAAATACAACCCTCTTTGGGTTTTCTTTGGCTTTTTCGTAAATGTAGCGTGTTATGGATCTTGTTTTGTCGAGTTTTAACTCTAATGTTTTTTTGTAATCTAAGATATCAAAGCCTTCTACTCTTGCTACTTTGGAGTCAATGGCAGCCTGTGCAACAGCACTTGAGACATAAATCAACGCCCTTGGATCAAATGGTTTTGGTATAATGTAGTCTGGACCAAATTTAAGGTTGGATAAACCGTAGGCTTTAAGCACACCTTCTGGTACGTCCATTTTAGCTAAGTTTGCTAAAGCTTTTGCAGCAGCTATTTTCATTTCTTCATTGATAGTGCTGGCCATAGTGTCTAGAGCGCCCCTAAATAAGAACGGAAACACAAGCACATTGTTTATCTGGTTTGGATAATCGCTTCGGCCTGTACCTACAATGGCGTTAGGATTAGCTTCTTTTGCGTCTTCGTATGTAATTTCAGGCATTGGGTTTGCCATAGCAAAAATGATCGGATAGTCGTTCATGGATTTCACCATATCTTTTGTAAGCAAATTTGGTTGTGATAGACCAAAAAACACATCTGCGCCCTCTATGGCTTCTTTGAGTGTTCTAAGGGGTAGGTTAGTTGCAAAAAGCTCTTTGTATGGGTTCATACCTTCTGTTCTGCCTTTGTATATAACACCTTTTGAGTCCACCATAATTATGTTTTCTTTTTCTACACCAAGGCTCACATAAAACTTAGCGCAGGCAATAGCCGCAGCGCCTGCGCCGCTTATTACTACTTTTATTTCTTCAATACTTTTTTTGCTAATTTCCAAAGCATTCAAAAGGGCTGCGCCAGAGACCACAGCTGTGCCGTGCTGGTCATCGTGAAATACGGGTATGTTCATTCTCTTTTTGAGCTCGTCTTCTATGTAAAAGCACTCTGGGGCTTTTATGTCTTCAAGGTTTATACCGCCAAATGTAGGCTCAAGCGCTGCTACAATTTCTATGATTTTGTCTGGGTCTTTTTCGTTCAGTTCTATATCAAATACATCTATGTCTGCAAATTTCTTAAACAGGTTGCCTTTGCCTTCCATTACAGGCTTTCCTGCTAGCGCTCCAATGTTTCCTAGCCCAAGCACGGCTGTGCCGTTTGTTACAACCGCTACGAGGTTCGATTTTGTAGTATACTTGTATGCATCCTGTGGGTTTTCTTTTATTTGCATGCACACTTCTGCAACGCCTGGTGTGTAGGCAAGCGATAGATCCCTTTGGCTGTTGAAGGGTTTCGTGTATCTTACTTCTATTTTGCCTGGCTTTTCCATACTGTGGTATTCTAGAGCCTCTTGTTTGAGAGATTTGTCTTCCATTTAGTAGCCTCCTTTGTAATAGTTCAAAAAAATTTAAATTATTTTTCTGCCTGTGTGGCGCAAATGAGCACTGCATCCCATACGGCACTGTATGGTGGTGAGTATGCAAAGTCCAAATATTTAATCTCGCTAACTTTCAAATTTGCATATATTGCAACAGACAAAGCATTAATTCTCAAAATACCATCAAAAGAGCAAATTTGAGCTCCTAGTAGTTGCTTTGTTTTAGCATCACTAATGAGAGTTACTATTATGTCTTTGTTATTTGGTAGATAGTGTGCCTTTTCATTAGCAACAATAGTTGTAACTTTTGGTTCAAATTCTGCTTCTTGAGCTTGCTTTACGCTTAGTCCTGTTTTTGCAATGCCCAAATCGAACAATTTAAATACAGAAGTGCCAGTTATGCCTTCAAATACTTCATTACCAGAAGTAGCGTTTATGCCTGCAATTCTGCCTTGTTTGTTCGCGTTTGTGCCAAGTGGGAAATATACATTCTTTTTTAACAATTTATGATAAATCGTTGCGCAATCACCGCAAGCGAAAATATCTTCTATATTTGTTTTCATTTTTTGGTCAACTTCTATGGCATTATTTGGGAAAAAACTTAAACCCGAATCAATCAAAAAATCTGTATTTGGTTTAAATCCTGTGGATACATTGACTACATCGCACTCAAAAGTACCTTTATTGGAATAAACTTTTAGAGGAGATTCTATTTTTTCTATATCAACCAAGCATATTAGTTTTACACCATTGTTTTGTAATTCTTCAATTGCTTTTTGCCTGATTTCATCACTATATTCTAACAAAATATTATCTAATTTTTCTAATATTACTACTTCTAAGCCGCGCTTTTTTAGGTTATCTGCAAGTTCTAAATTTATAAAACCACCACCAATAAGCACTGCCTTTTTGCAGTTTTCGCTTATTAGATATTTATTGAGTTTTCTGCCGTCTTCTAGGGATTTTAATGAAAATACACCTTCTTGATTTATGCCTTCAATGGGCGGAAGATTGCTTTTTGCGCCTGTTGCGATAATAAGTTTGTCGTAGTTTAGTTCATATTGATGGTTTGATAGGTTATTTTTTACAAACACAACACGCTTTTTTGTATCAATACCAATAGCTTCTTCGTTGAGCCTTAGATCAATGTTTCGCTTTTCTCTAAATTCTTTTGCACTAACAGCAACGACTTCTTCCATATCTTTTTTGAGGCCTATTATGTAAGGCATACCGCAAGCACCATATGAAACATCCTGTGTTTTTTCTAGCATAATAACATGTGCATCTTTTTGCCTTCTTTTTGCTTGACTTGCTGCACTTGCTCCTGCAGCATCTGCACCTATTACAACTATTTTTGTTGGGCTCATTTTAACCTCCTTGCACTAGTTCGGTTAGTACAATTGTTGATTTTGGGTGTAAAAATGCAATTTTGGTATTGTTTGATCCTGCTTTTGGTGTATCATCGATCATTTTCATACCTTTTTGCTTTAATAGTTCTATTTTTTCTGTAATATTATCGCATTTGTAGGCTATGTGGTGTATACCTTGGCCTTTTGTTTCTAAAAATTTTTTTATAGGGCTATCGTCGGATATGGGTTCTAAAAACTCTAGATGGACACCGTTACAGTCAAATTTTGCAATTTTTACGCCTTGATCGTGGACTATTTCTTCGCCTAAATATTTAAATCCCAGTATATCTTTATAAATCTCTACTACCTGAGTTAAATTATTTACAGCTATGCCTATGTGGTCAATACTTTTCATATGGCCTCCATAATTTTGTCAATAATTGTATAAAAGTTTAGTTCTTTGTTGTAAATTTGAGCGATGGTTTTATTATCAAAAAAATTTTTTACATTTTGGTTTGATAGTAGTTTATCAATCATTATTTTTGTAACGGTATCAATTAGTTCTGACTCGATAAATGATTGCCTTTTTTTTGCAAGATGACTTGATGTTTCAATATAGTCTAGGTAGCTTAAAATTTCCTTTTTAAGTGATTCTACTGCGCTTTCACTAAAAGTATTTGTAGCAATTGTTTTTAAAACAGGTGGTTTTGGTTGCTTTTGGCTCAAATTAACTATGTCTGATATTTCTTTGAATAGTTTTTGAGAAAAATCTCGATCTGCTTTATTTACTACATAAATATCCGCTATTTCCATAACGCCCGCTTTCATTGCTTGTATTTCATCGCCAAAACCAGGGGCAAAAACCAATACTACACAATCAGCAACCTTTACTATATCAATCTCGCTTTGACCAACACCAACGGTCTCTATAATAATAATATCAAAACCAGCCGCATCAAGCACCTTTAGAGCGTCTTTTGTGGCTTCGGATAAGCCACCAAGTGCGCCTCTGGATGCCATTGATCTTACATAAACAAATGGATCTGTTGTATGGTTTTGCATTCTTATTCGATCGCCAAGCAATGCTCCTTTTGTAAACGGGCTACTTGGGTCTATTGCAAGTACTGCAACACTTTTATTATCATCCCTAAAAGCTTTTATCAGTTTATCAGTAATAGTTGATTTACCGGCACCTGGCGATCCGGTAATTCCAATAACTTTGGCTTTGCCAGTATATGGGAAAATGGCTTTTAGAAGCGATTTCTTTGCTTTATACTCGGAATTTTCAACAAAACTTATTGCCTTTGCAATATAGCGGGTCTGTTTACTCAAAACACCATCAACTAATTTTTGAATTTCTTGATTTTGACTCATTTTCAATAAAGTCCACGATTGTTTTAATAGAAGTGCCAGGACCAAAAATTGCTTTAATGCCTTTTGATTTCAAAAACTCAATGTCTGATTTAGGTATAACTCCTCCCCCAAAAACGATAATATCATCTGCTCCTGCATTGTGTAATTCTTCAACTACTTTTGGAAATAATTCATTATGGGCACCACTTAGCAAGCTTAAACCAACAAAATTAACATCTTCTTGAACGGCAGAAAGTGCAATCTGTACAGGTGTTTGCCTAATGCCTGTGTATATTACTTCATATCCTTTTTCTTGCAAAGCTCTTGCAACAAACTTTGCACCCCTATCATGACCATCTAAACCTGGTTTTGCTATCAAAATTCTAATTTTTTGCATTTAAATACCTCCATCAAATTACAACGCTTTCTTTGTATTCGCCAAATTCTTGCCTTAGTGTATCGGCAATTTCTTGCAGAGTTGCATAATTTTCAACGCATTCAATAACTACTGGCATAATATTTTCATTTGATTTGGCAGCTTCTTTTAATAACTTCAGACTATTTAGAACTTTTGAGTTATCTCGCTCAAGTTTTACTCTTTGGAGGTTTTTTATCTGCTCACCCCTTAGTGATGGATCCACCTTGAGTAAATCCTTTGGTGGCTCTTCTTCCATCTGAAAACTATTTACACCTACAATAATTCTTTCTTTATTTTCAATATCCATTTGGTATTGATACGCTGATTCTTGAATCTCTTTTTGGACAAAACCTTGCTCAATTGCAGCTACCATCCCACCTAGTTCGTCTATCTTGTTAATATATTCCCACGCTTTTTCTTCAATAGTGTTTGTTAGGCTTTCTATATAATATGAACCTCCAAGTGGATCTACTACGTTTGCGACACCTGATTCATACGCTATAATCTGTTGAGTCCTTAGTGCAATGCGAACGGATTTTTCAGTAGGTAGAGCTAGCGCTTCATCCATTGAATTTGTATGAAGGCTTTGTGTACCACCAAGTACTGCAGCAAGCGCTTGAAGTGTTACTCTTATGATATTGTTTTCTGGTTGCTGAGCTGTGAGTGTTGAGCCACCTGTTTGCGTATGGAACCTTAGTATTAGCGATTTTTCGTTTTTTGCTTGAAAGCGTTCTTTCATTATCTTTGCCCACATGCGCCTTGCTGCTCTAAATTTTGCAACCTCTTCTAAAATATCGTTATGTGCATTGAAAAAAAACGATAACCTTCCAGCAAACTCATCTACATTTAATCCTTTTTCTATAGCACTTTTAACATATTCAATACCATCTGCTAAAGTAAAAGCCACTTCTTGTACAGCAGTTGAGCCTGCTTCTCTTATATGATAGCCAGAAATACTTATCGTGTTCCATTTTGGTACATTTTTTGCGCAATAATCAAAAATATCTGTAATAATACGCATTGATGGCTTTGGTGGATAGATATAAGTTCCTCTAGCAATGTACTCTTTTAGTATATCGTTTTGTATAGTGCCGCGCAAAAGTTTTTTATCAACACCTTGCTTTTTGCCTACCACTATATACATGGCAAGTAATATAAAAGCCGTAGCGTTAATTGTCATAGAAGTCGAAACTTGATCAAGAGGTATGCCTCTAAACAGTGTTTCCATATCGTCAATAGTATCTATTGCAACACCAACCTTACCAACCTCTCCCTCACTCATGGGTGAGTCTGAGTCATAACCAATTTGTGTAGGCAAATCAAAAGCAACAGATAAGCCTGTTTGGCCTTGCTTTAGCAAATACTTATACCGCTCGTTTGATTCTTTGGCTGTTCCAAAACCTGCATACTGCCTCATTGTCCAAAATTGACCGCGGTACATAGTAGGGTATGGTCCCCTTGTAAATGGGTATTGCCCAGGATAGCCTAAATTTTGTTCGTAGTTTCCTATATCACTTTCTGTGTATAGATCTTTTACATCAAGGTAAGAGCTAGTTTTAAACTTTTCTTTTCGTGTTGGGTTTTTCTTGATGTAGGGTATTAAAGTTTTTTCTTGCCAATTTTTATAACTACTTTCACCCATTCAAATTCCTCCTGTTTAAAGTATTACTCGTATTAAATTATATACTTAATATCAAAAAAGTAAACTAAATTTTAATCAATACTTCACTTTAAATAAACTAAAACCAATACTAACTGAAACCAATAATGACTGAAACGCCAATAAGAATAATAGATTTACACAATTGACAATAATTACGATAATGTATATATTCTAATAAAAAAAGGAGGTTTACGTATTATGGAAAGTACACAAAAAGATACAATAAAAAAACAACCACGTGTGGTGGTTTTTTCTACACCAAGTTGTCCATGGTGCACTAGGGTAAAAGATTATTTAAGAAAAAACAGTATTACTTTTAAAGATGTGGATGTTTCAAGAGATCGCAAAGCAGCTGAAGATATGGTCAGAATGACTGGTCAAACTGGTGTGCCTGTGGTACTTATTGGCTCAAGGGCAATTGTAGGTTTCGACAAAGCTAAAATTGATAAACTTTTAGGGTTATCTTCATGATCTATGAAGATGAAATAGAAACGCTACCAAGAGAAGCTCTAGAGGCTTTACAATTCAAAAGACTGCAGCAGACACTCGAGCGTGTTTACGCTCTTGTGCCTTTTTATAAAGAAGCTTTTAGGAAAGCAAACATTACGCCTAGCGAGATAAAATCCCTAAAAGATTTACATAAATTACCATTTACCACAAAAGAAGATCTAAGAGATAGTTACCCATACGGTATGTTTAGCATGCCAATAGACCAGATTGTACGCATACACGCTTCAAGTGGGACCACAGGTAAACCTACAGTTGTAGGTTATTCTAGAATCGACATTGAGGAGTGGTCTCAATTGATGGCT
>JBFWJP010000067.1:0-7116 GCA_050253135.1 Desulfurella sp.
TACCTTTCATACTTCAGTGATGACTACAAGCTAAACATTGAACCACAAGAAGCATTGATTGATACACAGGCAATTTTGGATGTAACTGCAAATCAAAAAAAGCAGGTAAGACTTTTTAAGCAAAACGAAGAGGTATTTTTTAAGGTTTATGCATTCTGCAAAATACCATTATATGAAGTATTACCCATATTAAAGAACTTAGGCTTAAATGCACTGTATGAAGATTTCTTTGAACTAAACATTAAAGACAAAACGGTACTTATCCAAAGGTACAATATAGAAAAGAGCTTTGACTTTGACATTGAAAAAAACGCCTATCTTGTGGAAGAAAACTTCCTTGCAGTAATTGATAAAGTTGTAGAAAACGATGAGCTAAACTCACTTGCTACAAAAGAACTGCTTGACTATAAACAAATAGATTTGCTTAGAACGCTTGGAAACTATCTAATGCAGGTAGACTTTAGCGTCAAAAGGATCTCAATGCTTGGCTCACTTGTAAAGTACTCACACCTATCAAAGCTCTTTATTGAAGCATTTGATCAGAAGTTTAACCCAAACATACAACAGCGCAACACAAAAGAAGTGTTTGATAGGGTCTCAAAAGAACTAGAATCAATAAACAACATACAAGACTATAAAATCCTTAGCTCTATATTCAACATAATTGATTCAGCAATAAGAACAAACTTCTACAAGCAAAAACCCTACCATTACATCTCGCTAAAAATAGACTCTTCTAAAATCTCAAAGATGCCCCTTCCAAGACCTATGTATGAGATATACGTGCATTCTTTTTTAATGGAAGGCTGTCACTTAAGAGGGGGCAAAGTAGCAAGAGGCGGTATTAGATGGAGCGACAGAAAAGATGACTTCAGGTTAGAAATCCTAGAGCTTATGAAAACCCAGATGGTAAAAAATGCGGTAATTGTACCTGTAGGCTCAAAGGGTGGGTTTATTATAAAACACACAAACGGCCAAGATATTCAAGAAAAAGCTATTGAATCCTACAAGACACTCATTAGGGGTATGCTTGATATTACGGATAACTACTCAGGCTCAAAAGAACAGCTAAGGCCAGCTGATGTAGTGTGCTATGATGACTTTGACCCCTACTTAGTTGTAGCAGCAGACAAAGGCACGGCAAAGTTTTCAGATACAGCAAATGACATAGCGCAAAATGAGTATAACTTCTGGTTAAAAGACGCTTTTGCTTCAGGGGGAAAGTTTGGGTACGACCACAAAGAACTTGGCATTACTTCAAAAGGCGCCCTAGTGTGTGCAAGGAGGCATTTTAGAGAGCTAGGCATTGAGCTTTACTCCACACAAATAAGCGTAGTTGGCGTTGGCGATATGGGCGGTGATGTGTTTGGCAATGCCATGATTGAGCTAAAAAACATACAGCTAAAGGCTGCTTTTAACGATAAAGAAATATTCGTTGACCCAAACCCAGATATCGAAGC
Organism: Desulfurella sp.; assembly: GCA_050253135.1. Lineage (GTDB taxonomy): Bacteria > Campylobacterota_A > Desulfurellia > Desulfurellales > Desulfurellaceae > Desulfurella. The sequence goes on from JBFWJP010000067.1 coordinate 1,461, forward strand.
TTCGTATAAAGAAAGGAAAAGACTATTTGACAATGGCCTAACGTGGAGTTTTTACAACAAAGAAGTCCTCTCAAAAGGCGGTTTTGTATGCAAAAGAAACGAAAGGGCCATTGTCCTTTCACCTCAAGCCAAAGCATTCCTAAAAACAAATCAAGACACAGTCTCATCAGAAGAGCTCATAAAAATGATCCTTAAAGCAGATGCAGATCTTCTGTGGATGGGGGGAGTTGGCACTTATGTAAAAGCAAGTGATGAAACAAACGAAGATGCAGGCGATAAAACAAACGATAATGTGCGCGTAAATGCCAATGAAGTAAAAGCAAAAGTCGTAGGCGAAGGTGCAAACCTAGGCTTTACACAGAAAGCGCGCATTGAGTATGCACTGCTTGGTGGTAAAATAAACACAGATTCTTTGGATAACTCAGCAGGTGTAGACCTATCAGATCAGGAAGTAAACCTCAAAATCCTCTTAAACGATCTAATGGAATCTAAGATAATCAAAGACTTAGATGAGCGCAACAATACCTTAAAAAAACTAACCCCAGAGGTTATCCAAAGGGTATTAGATCACAACTACATGCAAAGCTTAGCTGTATCGCTTGATGAGATAAGATCTAAAAAAGAGCCAGAGATATTCTATGAGCTTGTTGAGTTTTTTAAACAAAAAAAGCTCTTTAGCGAATCTGAGTACTATTTTCCAAATAAGATAACACTGGCTTCCCGCATTGACTCTAATATTGGCTATACCAAACCAGAGCTTTCTATAATGCTGTCTTTGCTTAAGATATTTATCTTTACAAACCTCTTAAAAGAAACAAGCTTTGATAAGTACTTGATAGATAAATACGCACTGCTTTATTTTCCACCTTCTACAAGGGAAGTTTACAAAGAATACATCCAAAGACACCTTTTGAAAAAAGAAATAGGCTCAACCTACATTACAAACCTCATTGTAAACAGCAACGGTGTAGGTTCTTTAATTAAGATAAACATGCTTACAGGCCAATCTTTTACCTCTATAATAAAAACGCTTATATTTATATACGATCTCTTAGACGTTCAAAACATAAGAAACGAAATATTCTCACACGAAGGTAAAACCAATCAAGCAGTTATCTACCAAACAATCATTGATATGTTCTATGCCATAGAAAGGTTTGCAACAAACCAGCTGTACCTCTTTGGCGACTCAATCATAGAGTATGTATACAAGCAAGAAATATTGGGCTACATGGGCTACTATATAGACAATGCCATAAAAGAAGGCGTATTTAAATCAAAATATGAAGAAAAAACAAAAGAACTCTCACAGTACTTTTCAAAAGAACTATCTGAGAAAATTGCACAAATATACTTTATAGATGATTTTATACTAGCCTACTATATAACAAGAAAAACGGATAAAAACTTTATTCAATCCGTCCAAACCATAGAAAAAGTAAATGAAACCTTTGGGTTCCAAAAGGTAACAAACTACATAAGCTCAATAAGGATTGTAAACGAGTGGGACAGATTTGCCCAGTTTTCTATGATAAAAAAATACACTATGTCTTTAGTAAAAATCACTATAAAAATACTCAATGACTTTTCAGGCAGTACTGAAGCGCTAACTGCTGCCAAAAAAACACTCTTTGACAGCTACATAAATCAGCTAAATGACATATCCAAACTTGCTGCAAACAATTTGCACCCTATAGTGCTGCTATATGATAAACTGGAAAGTTTAGTGTGAGGGGTTGAAAAACCTTTTTAATATGATATAATTTTTAAATGTGTAAAAATTTTATTATATATGTGAGGTACTGAATGAGTGAAGTTGTTTTAGAAACTAATCTAGAAGGCGTGAAGCTTCTAAAAAGAGGTAAGGTTAGGGATGTTTACGACTTGGATGATAAGTTATTGATTGTTGCAACAGATAGAATATCTGCGTTTGATGTTATTTTACCAAATGGAATACCAGGCAAAGGTGAAGTATTAACACAAATTTCTTTATTTTGGTTTGAAAAAACAAAAGATATTATACAAAACCATATAATAAGTGGATCAATTGATGATTACCCATCTTCCTTAAAAAAATTTGATAGTCTCTTAGCCAAACGAAGTATGCTTGTTAAAAAAACTGACCCCATTTTAATTGAATGTATTGTTAGAGGTTATATTTCTGGTTCTGGTTGGGTTGAGTATAATCAAACTGGCAAAATATGTGGTATAGAACTACCCAAAAACCTTAAAGAATCACAAAAACTAGGAGAACCAATCTTTACACCTACTACTAAAGCCGAAAGTGGACATGATCAAAATATCACCTATGAACAAATGTGTGAAATGATTGGAGATGGTCTTGCAAGTGAAATCAAAAAAACTAGCCTTTTAATTTACAACAAAGCAAGTCAATATGCTTTGGAAAAAGGTATCATTATTGCAGATACCAAGATGGAATTTGGTATTTACAATGGTAAACTTATGCTTATAGATGAGTTGTTAACACCAGACTCTTCCAGGTTTTGGCTTGTTTCAGACTACAAAGTAGGACAATCTCAAGATAGTTTTGATAAGCAAATTGTTAGAGACTACTTATTGACGCTTGATTGGAACAAAACATACCCAGGGCCTATACTGCCCCCACATATAGTCGAAAAAACTGCCAAAAGATATAGAGAAATTTTAGAAATGCTAACGAGGTAAAAACCTAATTCTTCTTGCTTACCCTATCGTACAGGATAAGCAAGATTCCTATTGTAATAAAAGAATCCGCAAAGTTAAAAGCAGGGTAGTGGTAGGTTTTTATGTAAAAGTCAAAAAAGTCTAAAACATAACCATGCAATATTCTATCATATAAGTTTCCTAAAGCGCCTCCAGCAAGCATGGTTAAACCAACAAACAATGTTTTAGAGGTATCATTTCTAAACATAAAATAAAACGCTATGATTACTACTATAGCGCTAATTGCTATAAGAAATATAAATCTGTATATACCACTTAGATGGGCTAAAAAACCAAAAGCGATCCCACTATTTTGAACATATACTAAGTTAAAAAAATTGGGAATAATTGTAATCGTCCGATCTACTGTAAGTCTTGCTAGATAATACTTGCTAGCCCAGTCTATGGCAAAAAAAAGGAGTGTCAATAACACCCCTAATACATATTTGTATTTTCTAAACATTATTTTAAGTTACTGAAATTTTATAAGAGAAATCTTTGCAGCATCACCTTTTCTATAGCCTATTTTGTATACTCCAACAAAACCACCATTTTTTTCAACATATTTTGGTACTATATCAATAAGCAATTTTTTAACAGTTGGTTTATGAGGCAGTCTTGACAACAAAAGTCTTCTTGAAGACAGTGTATTTTTCTTACCTATAGTTATAAGCTTGCTAATGAATCTTTGCAACTCTTTTGCTTTAGCATCTGTTGTTTTTATCTGTCCATGCTCAATTAAAGCAATAGCAAGATTCCTAAGAAGCGCTTTACGTTTTTCACTATCTATACTTAAGGTTCTATAAGCCTTTCTATGTCTCATTCTTCACTCCTTTTTATAGCCTCTTCTATTCTTCTTATATATTTCTCGTCAAATGTCATACCTAAACTTAAACCCATTTGCTTTAAAGCCGCTTTGATTTCTTTTAGAGATTGCTTGCCAAAATTCCTCGTGTTAAGTAAATCTATATCTGTTTTCTGTACTAGCTGCCATATATACTTAATGTCATGGTTTCTTAAACAATTAGATGCCCTAACATTTAACTCAAGATCTTCAACCGTTTTTAAAAGATTCTCATCAATTTCTTCATTAGAATCACCGTAGCTTAAATCTGGCTCAGGTTCTTTAAAACTACCCATAAAAAGTTTAAAATGGGAGTTAAGTATGTAGCTTGCCTGCCCTAGAGCTTCTTTTGGTGTAATACTGCCATCTGTTTCAACATCTAAAACAAGCCTCTCATAATCGTAAAACCCTCTTTCCATGCTTTTATCAGCAGCAAAAGAGACTCTTCTTATTGGCGTAAAAAGCGTGTCTATAGGTATATACCCAATCTCTCTATTTGCACTTTCTTGACTTGCCTGTTTGTAACCTACACCTTTTTTCAAGTAAATTTCAGCTTCAAATTCCGCATCATCATTCAACTGTGCAATATAGTGGTTTGGGTTTATGATTTTTAAATCGGAGCTCAATTCAATGTCGCTAGCTTTCAACACCCCAGGACCCTTTTTGCTTATTTTTAAAACGCATTCTTTGAAGTTTTCTGACAAACTTTTAAAGATTACATCTTTCAAGTTTAGTATAATGTTTATGACATCCTCTTTTACGCCATTTACACCACTAAACTCGTGTTCAACACCTTCTATTTTTATGCCAATTACGCCAATACCTTGTATAGAAGAAAGCAATACTCTCCTTAGTGCATTACCTATAGTTGTTGCAAAACCTTCATTAATTGGCTCAAATATAAACCTTTCATGCCTATCATTGATTCGCTCTACTTTAATTTCTTGAGGCAATTGTAAATATTCAAAAATATCATTATTCATAACCCAACCTTTCTTTAGTTTTATCTTGAGTAAAGCTCAACTATTGTATCAGCCTTAAATGGTACCCTTATGTCCTCTATTGATGGTATGTCTAAGACTTTAACAGACATATTGTTTGGATCTAAGCTTAACCATGAGGCAATACCTGATTTGTAAGCATAGTCAATTCTATCTTTTAATTCTTGAGAATTTCTTAATTTCTCTTTAACACTAATTATGTCATTTTTGTCAACAATTAAAGAAGCAATTGTGGTCTTTCTCCCATTAAGTAAAATGTTTCCATGACTAATTAGCTGTCTTGCCTGCTTACTTGATGCAGCAAAACCTGCTTTATAAACAATGTTGTCCAATCTACGCTCAAGGATCTTAACTAAATTTTCACCCGTTTGACCTTCCATTTGTTTCGCATTTTTAAAATATCTTCTAAATTGCCTCTCAAGTACACCGTAGTAGGCCTTAGCTTTTTGTTTTTCAAGTAAATGTTCAGTGTAGCTTTTTAATTTTCTCCTTGAAGTTTTATCTTTTCCTGGAGGATAAGGAGACCTTTCAAATGCACATTTTTCACTAACACATCTATCTCCTTTTAAAAATAATTTTAACCCTAATGCCCTGCATCTTTTGCATGATGGACCATTATAAACTGCCATATTATATCACCTCAAACTCTTCTTTTCTTTGGTGGTTTACAACCATTATGTGGTATTGGAGTTACATCTTTTAAAGATTTAATCTTTAAACCGGCTGCCTGTAAAGCCCTAATAGCAGTTTCCCTACCCGATCCAGGTCCTTTAACACGCACATCTACTTCTCTTACGCCTCTTTGTAAAGCTACTTTAGCTGATTGCTCTGCTGCCATCTGTGCGGCAAATGGTGTACCCTTTCTGGTACCTTTAAACCCTACACTACCAGACGTCGACCAACAAACAGCATTGCCATCTTTATCTGTAATTGTTACTATAGTATTGTTGAAAGTAGACTGAATATAAGCCACACCACTTGAGCCAACTTTTTTTACTTTCTTTTTCTTTGCTTCAGCCATTCAATTTCTCCTTAAAAACCATTAATGTTTACCTCCCACTGTTTTTCTTCTGCCTTTTCTAGTTCTTGCGTTCGTTCTGCTTCTTTG
>JBFWJP010000068.1:0-6991 GCA_050253135.1 Desulfurella sp.
CCATTTTTCATACATTCTTACAAAAGTGTTGGATAATTCTAACATTGCAACTTAACCATTGTCAATAAAAAAAATAAAAAAAATAAAAAAAATACAAAATTTTTCTATTTTTGTTTATTAGCAAATTTCGTTCTAAAATTAAAATTTGATTTTTAATCTTCAAATGTATATATTTGAAACTATGAAGGAAAAACGTTTTAGTATTGATATTGTTTTGAAAAAAACAAAAAGGTGGGATTTTAAAAATTTACTCATTGAAAAAAACATAATCTATTGTGAGTGGTTTGTAGAACTTAATGAAGATGTGTCAATTATTTCGGTAGACGTAAGTATTGAAGAGCTGGAAGAACTCTATAACTTTTTATTAAATAAACTTTCAGAATCAAGAATAGTACTGCCAAATGGCACAAGACTTCAAGCAAAACAGCCATTTGATTTTATTAAAACAAAGTTGATTAAATAGGAGTTTTTATGGGATTTCATGTTATTGAACCAAAAGAAATTGCATTAAACATAGATATACCAAACAATATATTTGAAGAAGAAAGCAAATCAGATTATTTCATAAACCAGGAACGCTTAAATCAAGCACTAAAAATGCTAGTAAGATTAGAAAACCCATACTACAATCTCTATATATCAGGGGATATGGGCCAGATTAAAGACTACATAAAAGACAAACTAATAGAACTGTCTAAAAATAAAGAGTTTAAGATATACGATTATGCTTATGTAAATAATTTTAACAACCCAAAAATGCCAAAACTCTTAGTTTTGCCAAAAGGCAAAGCAAATATTCTAGCCAACAGAATGAATGAATTCGTAGAATACCTAGTAGCCAATATACCTTCAATCTTTGAAAGCAAAGAATATGAAAACAGGATACAAACAATTAACATTGAGTATAATGAAAAACAAACTTTAATATTTGAAGAATTGGAAAAAAAAGCTTCAAAGTTGGATTTTGTAATTAAGCCTACACCTTCTGGTTTGGTTGTAAATCCCGTATTAGATGGGAAAATTATAACAGAAAAAGAATTCTCAACTCTAGAGACAAGCATCAAAAAAGAAATTGAAGAAAAAAGAAAACAACTTGAAGTGTTTATAAATGAGTTTATGTTTGCCTCAAGAGAATTAGAAAAAGAACGATTCCAGAAAATTAAAAAAATCAACGATGAAATGGGTCTATCTATCATAAGCAATAAATTAGATACCATAAAAGCCGAATTCGAAGGCATACAACAAGTTGAAGATTACTTAAATGATGTAGAGCATTATACAATAAACAATATCGCTATCTTTTTGCCAAGTAAAAACGAGCCCTATCCTTTTGTGAGTCTACCTTCAAAATACATTGAATATAAAGTCAATGTTATAGTAGATAATTCTAATATAGACCTACCAATATTTTACGAACAAAACCCCACATATGCAAACCTCTTTGGTAAAATTGAAAAACAAGCTTACTTTGGTATGCTTGTAACCAACTTTACCAATATTGTGGCAGGCCAAATTGCAAAAAACAATGATGGTTTTTTAATATTAGATGCTATGAGTGTTTTGACAAACCCATTTGTATGGGATAGTCTTAAAAAAACACTTAAATCAAGACAACTTATCATAGAAGATCCTATTGACAAATATGGTGCTATAACCACAGAAAGTTTAAAACCGCAGCCTATAGATTTAAATTTAAAAATAATTTTAATCGGAGATGAGTTTATTTACGATATATTGTACGAATATGATGAAGATATGAAAAATCTATTTAAACTAAAAACCAATTTTAACCATACAATAAAGGCAAAATCAGACACATTAACACAGTATTTATCAAACATAATTAAGCGTTGCAGGGAAAAAAATCTCACATTACCCACAAAAGATGGTTTAATTGCCGTTGCAAAATACGCATTTAGACTAGCTGAAAGTTCCGATAAAATTTGGTCTAGGATTGACGAATGCGTAGATATTATCGAAGAAGCAAATGCCTTTAATAGTCAATCAATCGGTTATAAAGAGATCCAGCAAGCAATAGAAAATAAAATTTTTATAAAAGACCTATACCGTGAAAAAATCCAAGAAATGATAAAAGAAGGAACAATTTTACTTGATTTAAAAGAAGAAAAAATAGGCCAAGTTAACGGCTTATCTGTTTTGCAAATTGGCGATTTTTCTTTTGGTAGACCCAATAGAATAATAGCTAAGTCTTATGTTGGAAAAGGTGGAGTTATAAATATAGAAACAGAAAGTAAGCTTTCTGGTAAAATTTTTGACAAATCCTCTTTTATTATTGGAGGCTATTTGGGATCAAAATATGCATACGATAAGCCACTCAGCCTTCAAGCTACAATTAGTTTTGAACAATCCTACTCATACATAGAAGGAGACAGTGCAACTGTAGCTATGACAATAGCCCTTTTATCATCAATTGCAAAAATACCCGTGAAAAACAATTTAGCCGTTACTGGCTCTATGAGTCAAGATGGTCTAGTTCAGCCTATTGGCGGCGTTAACGAAAAGATCGAAGGTTTTTTTGATGTATTGAAAATGTCCAATCACTTAGATGATGCGGGCGTGGTTATTCCTCGCCAAAACAAAAAAGACCTTGTTTTAAGGGATGAGGTCTTAGAAGCAATAGAAAAAGGTTTGTTTAAGATATACACTATTGAAACAATTGACGATGCTATTGAGATTTTTACAGGGAAAAAAGCTGGCAAATTAGTAAAAAACAGGTATGAAAAAGAAACCTTTCATTATTATGTGGATATGTCTTTTAGAAAAACTATGAAACAGTTGAAAGACAACAATGATTAGTTACCTAGACGCAGGCGAATCGCATGGCAATAGCCTTTGCGCAATTATAGATGGTATACCTGCTGGTTTAAAAATAGATGGAGACTTCATTAATCACTTGCTTTACTTAAGGCAAAGTGGTTACGGCCGAGGCAACAGACAAAAAATAGAAAAAGATAAAATAGAAATTTTAAGCGGTATACGCTTTGGTGAAACCATAGGAAGTCCTATTACTCTAAGGATAAAAAACAATGATTATGAGAATTGGCAAGACATTATGGCCCCTTTTGCAACATTTACAAATCAAAAACAAATCACAAAACCAAGGCCTGGGCATGTTGACTTAGTAGGTTACTTAAAGTACAACAGAAGCGATATGCGAGACTGCCTTGAGCGCTCAAGTGCAAGACAAACAGCTATTAGGGTAGCTGTTGGAGCTGTTTGCGAGTTATGTTTGAAGGAAGTAGGCGTTGAGTTTTATAATTTTGTAAGTGCTATTGGTAAGGTCAAAGCAGATATAAACTACACTAACTTAGATGAAATAAAAAATAGTTTAAACAACGAACTTTTTTGCCCTGATAAAAAAGCTCTAGATGAAATGAAAAAAGCAATAGATGAAGCAATAAACAACAATGATAGCTTAGGTGGAGTTGCCGAAGTTATAATAAGTGGTATAGTAGCAGGTATTGGATCTTATAAATGGGACAAAAAAATAGATGCAAGAATAGCTTTAGCTACAATGAGCGTACAGGCTATTAAAGCAGTAAGTATAGGTGAAGGTGTGGAAAATGCCAGTAGATACTCAAGTGAGGTTCAAGACGAAATTTACTATGATTTAAACTCTAAAGAATATAAGCGATACACAAACCGCTTAGGTGGTATTGAAGGTGGTATATCAAACGGAGAAAATATCATAGTAAAAGCATTTATGAAACCAATTCCAACAACACGAAAGGGTCTAAAGAGCATTGATGTAAAAACTAAAGAACCTACTTTATCTGCTTATGAGCGCTCAGATGTATGTGCTGTAAGTGCAGCAAGTGTGGTAGTTAGAGCTGCTATCGCATATGAAATATTAAATGCTTATTTGGAAAAATTTGGTGGCGATTGTATAAGCGAGTTTAAAAGAAATGTTGATAATTACAAAGAGTACTTAAAAACTAAATGAATTTAATTTTAATTGGTTTTATGGGTAGTGGCAAAACTTCAATCGGTAAACTAATATCAAAACAGTTTAACTATGAATTTATAGATACAGATGCATTTATTGAAAAAAAAATGAAGATGCCAATAAAAAAGATTTTTCGTACTTTTGGTGAATGTTTTTTTAGAAAACTTGAGCGGTATGTTTTGATTAATACAAATCCCAAAAAGCCTTTTGTTTTAGCAACAGGTGGCGGTATGCCTTGTTTTAAAAATAATATTGATATAATGAAAAAAAAAGGCATCGTTGTTTACTTAAAAATCCCCAAAAAACGTCTATTCAAAACTGATAACAAAAATAGACCGCTATTTAATAATAAAGCGCAAATCCTTTTAAATAAAAGAAAAAACTGCTATGCAAAAGCCGATTTTACAATAGAAAACGATAAAATAGAAACAACATTGAAAATAATAAAAACAATAATGAGGTGAATTATGGCGTTTGTGCATTTACATAACCATTCAGAATACAGTTTGCTTGATGGTGCCACAAAAATAAACGCAATGGTAGAAAAAGCCAAAAGTGATGGTCAGGAATACATCGCGTTAACTGATCACGGCAATATGTTTGGTGCACTTGATTTTTATAAAACATGCACCAAAGCTGGTGTAAAACCAATAATGGGGTTTGAAGCATACCTTGCGCAAGATAGGTTTGATAAAACAAATAAAGGCAATTTTCACTTAACCCTTCTTGCAAAAAATGACGCAGGCTACCAAAATTTACTTAAATTATCAACTTTTTCATACACCGAAGGTTTTTACTACAAACCAAGAATAGATAAACAACTTCTTAGAGAATACAGCGAAGGTATAATAGCAGGTAGCGCATGTTTGCACGGCGAAATTAATTATTATTTATTAAACAACGATTACGATCTAGCAAAAAAAGCATGCCTTGAATATCAAGAGATTTTTGGAAAAGATAATTTTTTTATTGAACTTATGAGACATGATTTAGAAGAACAAAAACAGATAGAGCCACTTTTAATTAAACTTGCAAATGAGACTAATGCACCACTCGTTGCTACAAACGACTGCCATTATTTAAACAAACAGGACGCAAAAGCACAAGATGCTTTACTTTGTGTTCAAACGAACAGACTCATAGAAGAAACCGATAGAATGAGAATGAGAACTCAAGAGTTCTACTTTAAGACGCAGCAAGAAATGTACGACAAATTTAACGATTTAAAAGAGGTTGTAGATAACACTTTTTTGATAGCAAAAAATTGTTCAGTAAAACTTGATCTAGGTAAGCTAATTTACCCTGTTTTTTCTAAAAACATGGAAACAGACAGCAAAATGCTTGAAAAATTAGCAAAAGAAGGGCTTGAAAAACGTATAAAAAATTTTGGTTTAGAAAATCAAAAAAATATCTATTATAACCGCCTTGAGTATGAATTAAATTTAATCAATCAAATTAACTTCAGTGGGTACTTTCTTATTGTATGGGATTTTATAAATTACGCAAAAAGCAACTCAATTCCGGTTGGACCAGGTAGGGGTTCTGCTGCTGGGAGCCTCGTGTCTTACAGCCTTGGTATTACAGATATTGATCCATTAAAATATGGTTTGCTGTTTGAGAGGTTTCTAAACCCAGAGCGTATATCAATGCCCGATGTTGATGTGGATTTTTGTGTTGAGCGAAGGGATGAAGTTATAAACTATGTTCAAAACAAATATGGACAATACAATGTAGCTCAAGTTGCAACATTTGGTACAATGCTCTCAAAAGCTGTCATCAGGGATGTGGCAAGGGTCATGGGATTTAGCTACGCGCAAGCCGACAAGATAGCTAAGCTTATACCTACAAATGCTACGCTAGAGGAAGCTATTAACCAAGTTGAGCAGTTAAAGAAAATGATTCAAGAGGACAAAAAGGTAGAAGAATTATTTAGCCTATCAAAAACACTTGAAGGTTTAAAACGCCACGCATCAAAACATGCAGCAGGCGTGGTTATTTCTCAAGAGCCAATCTACAACAGGTGTCCTCTTTATAAACCAGCTGGAGAAGATGCTATAATAGCGCAATTCTCCAAAGAACATTTGGAGGATGTAGGGTTAATAAAATTTGACTTTTTGGGCCTAAGAAACCTCACGGTAATAGATTTCGCCGTTAAGCTAATAAAAAAATATGAAGATGAAAAATTTGATCTGCTAAACATACCAATGGATGATGAAGAAGTTTTTAAGCTACTTCAAAACGGCACCACATTTGGAGTATTTCAGCTTGAAAGTTCTGGGATGCAAAAACTTATAAGCGAACTCAAACCAACCGTTTTTGAAGATTTAATTGCATTGGTTGCGCTCTATAGGCCAGGACCACTTGGTAGCGGTATGGTAAAAGACTTTATTGAAAGAAAACATGGTATCTCAAAAGTAGAATACCCCCTACCACAATTAGAACCTATCTTAAAAGAAACTTACGGGATTATATTGTATCAAGAGCAAGTTATGCAGATTGCCAATGTTTTGGCTGGTTACAGCTTGGCAGAAGCTGATATTCTACGCAAAAGCATGGGCAAAAAAGATAAAGAAAAAATGGCACAGCAAAGGAGTATTTTTGTTGAGAGATGCGTTAAAAATGGCATAGATGAGAAAAAAGCCGAAAGCATTTTTGATTTAATGGAATACTTTGCAGGCTACGGCTTTAACAAATCGCATTCTGCGGCTTATGCCTATATTGCTTACCAAACAGCCTATCTTAAAACGCACTACCCAGCCTACTTTATGTGTGCGCTTCTTACAAGTGAGGCAAATAATACAGATAAAGTAGCTATTTACATTGACGAGTGCAACAGATTAAATATACCAATCCTGCCACCTGATATTAACGAAAGCTACACAAACTTTACTGTAGTCTCACATAAAGATTCAAATAAAAAAGCAATAAGATTTGGCTTGTCGGCAATAAAAAATGTGGGCGAAGCTGCTATTGAAAGTATTATTGAAGAAAGGGAAAAAGGTTCTTTCAAAGATTTATCTGATT
>JBFWJP010000069.1:0-6910 GCA_050253135.1 Desulfurella sp.
AGGCATATTAAACATCAAGTAATTAGGCGAAACAGCATTTTTTATGTAATTGCGTGCAGATATATCTGTAAATCCTACAACACATCGAGGATTGTTAGAAAAGCACTCCTTATATGTAAAGATACCGAGTGTTTGACAGCCAGCAGCGTATGGTATAATACTTCCTTCAAAATCACTTCTATCATAATTAGACAATATAACTAAAGCCGAAAGCTGATTTGCATCAACTAAAAAAGACACTAAAATAGGCTCTTCGTTATCTTCTACCTGACTTAGCTGTTTTAATATGACATATTTTTTGGGAACCTCAAACATTGGCAAGTTTAAGACAAATTGATTAACTAAATCTGGATCTTTTACATAGCGTTCGCCTTCAACAAAATCTTCTACAAAAGAAGAGTGGCTGTAAGTTGACAGCTGTTTTACTACACCCTGGGCTTCTTTGTTGTGTTTGTTGCCACATGACAAAAAGTAACAAAACCCACTTATTCCACCTGGAAACTTAGTATACTGGTTACCAAAGCCTAAACCTACACCACCACCCCAACAACCATAGGTATTTGCATCTGCTACAGATACATTGCCTTTCAGTGCGTTGTTGTATAAAAACATAACACAGCCCCATTTGCCTTCTTTAAATTGCATGGCATTTTTTGGTTTTTCATCACTCCATAGTAAAGCAATTGGTGGGTATTTTAGGTTTAGTGCTTTTTGCAATTTTGACTCCATTTTAAGCACTCCTTTGTTAAACTACCTTTTATATTCCTATCAAAGAAAAATAAAGACTTCAAATAGTTTTGGTTTTTGAGAGCCTTTAATAATTTCCAAAGATCGATCTTTTGGGCAGGCTAAACTTACCTGCCCAAAAATCTCTAATACCTATCTATCAAATCATAAGCTGACTGAGTGGCCGTATAAATATCGGCTACTTTGGCTGCATCTCCAATAATCTCTATATTTTTAAACTTATCTTTTATTTGCTCGTACAGTGTTCTATCTGATTTCGTACCTATGCTAGAGATTACAGTATCAAATTTACCTAAATTTATAACTTCGTCCTCTTGACGTGCAAAAACTCCATCTTTTGTAAACTCTTCAACACTAGTACCCAAAAACAATTTAACATTTGGGTTGTTTTTAAGTCTTGCAAGTGTAAAATCTTGGGTTAGTTCGCTTAAAATATCAACACCTACAACTTCAAAACCCTGATTGGCTAATATTTCTATAGCTTCTCTACCGATTAAGCCAATACCTAAAACTAATACTCTTTTGCCTTTTGGTTTTACTTTATCTTCAAAAAAACTAAATGCATCGATAACAAACTCTGATTCTATACCTTTGATGTTTGGTATCTGAGAGTTAGCGCCCGTTGCAATCACAACTAAATCAGGGTTTAATGCTTGAATTTTTTCAAATGTCGCAGGCTCATACCTAAATTCTACACCTCTTCTTTTGGCTTCGTTAATGAGTGCATTAAGTGGCTTTTGCATTGCATCTTTATATGGAGCTTTTGTAGCTAATATAAATTGACCGCCGAGCTCTTTTTTCTCAAAAACTATTGCATCATAGCCTTTCATTTTAGCATAAATACCAGTTGCGATACCCGCTGGACCACCACCTACTATACAAACCTTTAATTTTTTGCCAGAAGGTTCAAAAAATTTTTTATCTACAAACGGATTTGTTATACATCCAAGACCTATACCGCTTCTTACATTGTATAGGCAGCCTTGCAAACAGCCACCGCAGTACCATATTTTATCAATTTCATCATTTAATAGTTTATTAACAAAGTATTGATCGGCTACAAGTGATCTTCCAAGACCAAAAAAATCAATCCAACCTTCTTTTAGTAAATTATTAATTCTTTCTGGGTTACCCATTCTTCCATCAACAATAATAGGTAAATCTATAAGACTTTTGAGTTTTTTAAATGATTCTATTTGTTTGTCTGTGGGTGTTGATGCATAACTATAATACCACAGTGGTGTATCACATGCATTCCCAAGACCCGCATGTATGACTTTTACGCCGTATTGTTTAGCTAAATTAATCAATGCTACATTATCTTCTTCTACAATACCATCTTCTACAAATTCATTAGCAGAAACTCTTAAAATCAACTCTAACCCCTCGCTAAATTTAGCTACTTGATCAAATACTTCTTTGGCAAACAGCAATTTATCCTTACCATATTCATCCGTTCGCTTATTGGTTCGCTCTTTTAAAAATTGGGCAATCAAATAGCCCATCCCACCCTGAATTTCTATTGCATCAAAGCCAGCTTTTTTAGCTCTTTCTGCTGCTTTTCCAAATGCTTCTACAATTTCTTTGATCTGCTCTTTTGTAAGCTCTTTTGGTGTTTGCATAGTAGAAGGACACATTATAGCACTTGGTGCCAAAACAACACCACCGCTCGCTTTAGGATTTGCTGCTCTTCCTGCATGATTTAGGTTTATGCATGCCAAAGAGCCATTGTCATGAATGGTTTTTGTTATTTTAGAAAGCTCATCTATACAGTAATCGCTATCAATACAGAGCTGTTTTGGGTGTTCTCTGCCACTTTTTAGTACAGCGGTAGGCTCGATAATTATCAAAGCAACCCCACCTTTGGCTAAATTTGTATAATAGTTGATGTGCCTTTGATTTACAGTCGAATTAAGATCTGCATAAGCCGTTTTTACAGGTGCTGCAATAAATGGGTTTTTTAAATGAAGCGAACCTATGTTTTTTTCTTCTAATTTCATATCAACCTCCTTTTTTTAGAAATTATACCAAAAAAACACACTAGTCAATATATGACTAAAGAAGTTTGAATTACTAATACACTAAGAAAACATCTTGACAATTTTATAAAACTGAATATTTTTAAACTCATGAGTGCAAGAAAAATTTTTATTTTAATATTAATTTTGTTTTTAGTATTAATTGGCTACAGGGTATATACTCATTTGTCTTACCAATACAAAATAAAAAAAGCTTTAGAACTGCTACAAAATCAGCCCGTAATTGATATCTATTGCCCACTTAAGCCTATTAATATAACAAAAATCTAGATCATCTTGCGTGGATCTAAGATTTCTTCTGCTTGCTGTTTAGTTAATATGCCTTTTGCTAAAACAACCTCTTTTATGGTTTTATTTTCAAGGTAGGCTTCATGGGCAATTGCAGCGGCTGCATCGTAGCCTACAATTAGCGCCAAAGGCGTAACAAGTGCTAAAGAGTTTTCTACAAAGCTATTTATACGCTCTTTGTTTGCTCTAAGCGGAATAATGCATTTTTCACTGAAATCATTAATAACATTTGACATAATTTTTATAGCTTCGTTCATATGGTAAATGATAGCTGGCATCATAACATTTAACTCTAGCACACCAGCTTGAGCACATAGGTTAACTATCTGCATATAACCAATTACACTGTAAGATACCTGTAAAACAGACTCTGGTATAACGGGGTTAACTTTGCCCGGCATTATAGAACTACCAGGTTGCAAATCCTTCAATATTAACTCACCAATACCACAACGCGGCCCACACGACAAAAACCTAATATCGCTTGCTATTTTAATCATACTTGATGCTAGGGTATTTAAACTTGATGCAAAAAAATTAACAGAATCTTTTGATGCAATTGCTTCAAATAAATTTGGTGCTTGCTTATATTCGACATTGGTAAACTGAGATATTTTTTCTATTGCTAACTGCGCAAACCATTTTGGAGCATTTAGACCAGTGCCTATTGCTGTTGCACCCAAAGCAAGCTCTTTTAAACCATTTAGTGCGAATTCAATATGTTTTTTATTGTTTATAATTTGAGTTTTGTAAGCGCCAAATTCATCTGATAAACGCATTGGCACGGCATCCTGCATGTGCGTCCTACCGATTTTAATGATATTATAAAATTCTTTTTCTTTCTGCTCTAATGCTTCTTCCAAATTGCTTAAAGCAGGCAGTAATTTTTCATTTGCAAGCTTAACTATCATAATGTGCATAGCTGTAGGTATCGTGTCATTACTTGATTGGCCTTTGTTAACATCGTTGTTTGGATGAACTAGTTTTTGTCCTTTCTGACCACCTAATATTTCAGTTGCTCTATTTGCTATCACCTCGTTAATATTCATATTGGTTGAGGTACCAGAACCTGTTTGATAAACATCCACGGGGAATTGGTCGTCAAATTTGTGGTCTAAAATTTCTTTGCAAGCTTGTATAATTGCATTGGCTTTTGTTTCTTCAAGAAGTCCTAACTCCTTATTGGCTTGCGCGCACGCAAGCTTTACAGTTGCTAAAGCGTATATAAAATCCAATGGCATAGGTCTTTTTGACACTTGAAAATTTTCTATAGCCCTTTGTGTTTGAGCGCCCCAGTATGCCTCATCACTTACTAATATTTCTCCCATAGAATCAGTTTCTTTTCTCATAAATAACCTCCTTATTTTGATAATTTAAACCTAAACTTTTTTAAATTCAAGTCAAGTATAAATCTATATTTTGTTTTTTTGTAATTATGTTAAATTTTGTGTATAATTTTTTTGTGTTTGAGACAGTGGAGATCGTTGGTCAAGCTTATGGAGGATATGGGTATTCATACTTAAAAAATAAAATCATATTTGTACCGTTTACACTCGAACAAGATAAAGTTAAAGTAAAAATAATTCAAGAAAAGAAAAACTACATGATAGGAGAAGTTGTAACAATCATTGAAGGTTCTAGAAATAGAAAAAAGCCATTTTGTAAGTATTTTGGCGTCTGTGGTGGGTGTCACTATCAACATATTCACTATAATGAACAGCTAAGCATAAAGGCTCAAATTTTAAAAAATATACTAAAGCGCATAGGAAAAATCGAAGTTGATAAGATAAATATAATAAAAACTAAACAAACTTTTTACAGACATAGGGTCAAATTTCAAAAAAAAGGCGAAAATATAGGTTTTTTTAAGCAAAGTTCAAATGATTTTTTAGCAATTGACTTTTGCCCTATCCTTGAAAAACAGATCAATTATTACATAAAAAATCACAAAGAAAGCACTATAGAAGTTGATAGTTTTTCAAAATTAACAACAAAAAAAGGAGATACGCTTAAATTAGATTTGTCCTTTGTCTCGCACGATGTCTACATTGAGTATAAAATGGGCTCTTTTACACAGGTAAACTTACATGCAAACAAAGAGCTTGTTAATATTGTTACAAGTTTGGTAGATGATGATAATGTTTTGGAAGCATTTTGCGGTATTGGAAATTTTACAATTCCATTGGGGCTTTTGGGCCATAATGTTGACGCTTTTGAGATTGACAAAGTTGCTATAAATACGCTTCAAAAAAATACACAAAGACTCTCGCTTAAAATAAATGCTACCTGTTATGATTTAAATAAAAAGTTAAACTATGAACGGCCTATTGGTACAATTATTCTAGATCCACCACGAAGTGGCTGTTCTGCTTTAATAAATTTTATTAATGAAAAAAAGCCAAGAAAAATTATATATGTTTCGTGTGAGCCACCAACGCTAGCAAGAGACATTTCAATGCTTAAAAACTACTCTCTTGAAAAGATTTTTTTGGTAGATATGTTTGCAAACACCTACCATTTTGAAACTGTCGCGGTTTTATAATTAAATAAGTAAGTAATTTAAATAAATAAATCATTCTTGATATTGAACTCAAAAATAATAAACTTCGAAATAAGATTTTTAAAAGGGAGGTTCTATGCAACAAAGAGGTTATTGGGGAACGTTGATTGGTGGTTTTCTTGTTGGCACCACACTTTTTATTTTTTATTACGTATCTGGTGCAGGTTTTGGTGCAAGTGGAGGTTTTTCACAGTTATCAAGCTTTATTATAGCTTTGTTTTCTAAATCCTACATTGCTTCAAATGCTTATACAGCAAAAGATTTAGGAGATCACGGAATTACTCACATTCTATACAACCGTATATTTTTTATCGACATTGGCATATTTATCGGAGGTTTTGTAAGTGCGCTTATCGGTGGCAGATTGAGATTTTCTACAGACAAAGGCTCTAGCGCACCAACATCATATAGGTATGCAATGGCATTTTTTGGCGGCATTTTAATCGCATACGCTACAAGATACGCAAGAGGTTGCACAAGCGGACAGGGGCTAGCTGGAGCAGGGGCATTTTCTGTAGGTGGTTGGTTATTTTTATTTTGCGTATTTGCCGGTGTTTATCTAACTGCAAGGTTATTTAGGAGGCAATGGTTATGAGTGCTCCACTTTATATAAACGGTGTTATTTCAGGTCATACAAATATGCTTTTTTCGATATTTGGTGGGTTTTTGTTTGGCTTTTTTTTAGAAGTAACTGGCTTTGCTTCTGCAAAAAATATTACAGACGAATTTTATTTTAGAAACAATCGCGTTATCCAAATGATGGTTTCAGCCATAATAACATCAACATTGTGGTTTTTAATATTTAGCTTTCTAGGTCTTATCCAGATACCAAATATCTGGACACCAAATTTATACCTGTGGCCCTATATATTTGGAGGGTTGCTCTTTGGCGTTGGTATGGCAATGAGCGGTTATTGCCCTGGAACATCAGTAGCTGCTATTGCAAGCGGCAAAAAAGACGCTATGGTATTTGGGCTAGGTATGCTTGTGGGTATGATTATTTTTATATTTGGGTTTCCCTTTGAAAAAGACTTTTATATTTCAAGTGATTTAGGTCAAGTCTACTGGCATACGCTATTTAATGCAAACACTGTAGTTTCATTTATAATAACGATATTAATAGGCGGTTTTTTTATGGGTTTTATGCAATATATGGTATCTTATGTAAACAAAAATCGTACAGAATCGAAAGAATATTCTATGCAATATGTAATTGGGGTCTTAGCACTAATTTTTGTTGTTTTAGTTACAATATTGCTCAAAACACTACTGCCTG
>JBFWJP010000070.1:0-6900 GCA_050253135.1 Desulfurella sp.
ATTTATGCGATTTTTAATTGTTTCATTAGAAGGTGCAATAGAAGAGACTGCCCCAATACTGTAGCTTTCAAAAAAACTTATTACAGCATTGCTATTAAAATAATCTCTAAAAAAAATTAGCGATTCGTAAAAATTTTTAGCTTCAAAATTGTCCTTTAAGACTATTAAAACATTGCTTTGTGAAATCAAACGATAAGCAAGATAAGACAACAGCGAAAAGTCGTAGTACATGTACCATTTTTATCATTTTTACTTTCAAATTTCAATTTAATTAAAAAGATTTAGAGGCTAAATAGCCTCTAAATCTTAGAATATACCTGCAATCTCGTTTGAAATTAGCTCTTCAAGGTCAGGTGTAACTTTTTTCAAATCCATATTGGTTTGCTTTGCTTCAACAGCAATTCTTGTTCGGTAAGCCTGATAATTTGTTTCTCTTTCGTACTGGTTTGTAACCTGTGTTCCTTCTTTATTTTCTTGAATTTGCGTAGTTGAATTATTGCTGTAAGTACCTTGTGTATAATTTGCATTACTGTTATAGCTGCCGCTTGATTTATGCGTTATAGTTGCACCGCTAACTGGTCCTGATTCGCCTTGAGAATAGTTTGAAGTCACAGTTTGTTTAATTGTGCCATTTACTCTCTCTGATACTTGAATATCAACTATACCCAAATAAGTATCAACATGTATAGCGCTACCCACTGCTGCGCCAAGCAAAGAGCCTACTGCAGCACCTGCCAAAGCAGAACCAGCTTGTCCATAGCCTTGCCCAATTGAAGCACCAGCCAAAGCACCGCCAAAACCACCTGCAAGGGCTCCATCAAATGTTGCAAATTTAGTTTCTTTTCCCATATATAACACATTAGCTTGTAGCCAATAGTGAGCTTGCTTCGGGTCTTCAACAATGCGATAGCCATTTGCCTGAATTTTTTGTGCAACCATAGCTTTCAACTCTGGCATTGGCACTTGCGATGTATTGCGAATCTGCACATACACTGTTTTTTCAGATGGACCAACCGGGTTTAAGAAAATGGTATTGCTCATTTTAGCTTGAGTCTGCAGTTTTGCATTCTCAATACCACTCATAACAGTAGCGCAAGACGATAAATAAAAAACCAACCCCAATGCAAAAAGTACACTAAAAAAGTGTTTGTAGAAACGCTTCACAAAAACCTCCATAAACATAAATATAAATTTCTACATTAAAAACGAAAGTTTTTTAAATATTTGACAAAAAATCTCATTTTACACACACTCTATTGCGACCTGCGTCTTTAGCATTATACAAAGCATCATCTGCTTCCTTAATAAGACTTTCGATGCTTAAAGCGTCGTTTGGTTGACTTTTAGAGATGCCAACTGAAATTGTAACTTTGATTTCTAAGCCACTGAAAGAAAAAATTTGTTTTTCTAGAGTTTTCCTTATAATTTCTGCTTTTTCTATAACATTTTCAAATTTACATATAAGGCCAGCTACAAACTCTTCCCCGCCATAGCGTAATAAAACATCCTCTATTCTTAATAAGCTCTTTATGGTTTTTGACACTTGTTCTAGTATATAGTCACCTGCTTGGTGGCCAAATGTATCGTTTATACTTTTAAAATGATCTATATCAAACATCATAACATAAAATGGGCTACCAGAGCGTTTTGCCCTTGAATAGTCTTCTTTGAGCCTTTGCATACCAAATCTTCTGTTATAAATACCAGTAAGCTCATCAATGGCAGCAATCATCTGCATATGCTCATATGCAAGTGATCGCTCTAAAGCCAAAGAATACTGATACATTAATCGTTTAAAAAAGCTTATATCATCTGGTTTTAAGTATACATCAAAATAAAATACAACTAAATAACTTTCACTTCTTTTTGTTTGTATTGGTATAAATATAACCTCTTTGGGTTTTATAGATACTGTTGCAACCTCGACTTCAATACTCGGATTTTGAAAGCGTACCAATTGACTTTTTTCCAATATGTTTTTAATCGATTCTTTTTTCTTGTCAGAAAGATCCTGTCTTGCTAGATAACTATGCACTATATCTACATTACCCATTTTATCTAGCTTAAAAATCTCTATACCCAAACAATTGAAATTACCAGTAATAAATTTAGCGAAATTATCGTTAAGTTCTTTTGTCTCCAAAGATTTGCTAAGATCAAGATAAAACTCATCACTTTTTTGATACTGCCAGAAAAATTGTCTAATGATACCAATAAACATATTGTATTTAGTACCAAGCTCATAAACATCCTTATTACTTTCAACAAAACAATCCGTACATGTCTCTACATACTTGATTTTACCTTCTATGTAATTTTGTATATTTGTTGAAATTATATTGATCTTGTCTTTTAGGTTTGCCAATCTTTTTATAATTGTGATTTTTATTATTAGAAAACCAATTACCCCAACAATTATGCCAGCTATTATACATACAACAAAAAATACAGTTGTATAAACTTTTGATTTTGGCAGCGCCAATACAACATCGCTAAAAAAAGGAAATAAAACACCAATTAATACGCCAAAACCAAGCATCAATAGCGCTGATTGTAAAATCACGTTATTTTTAAAACGCATCAAACCACCAAATTACTATAAGTTAGAAAAATTAAATCACAAGTGAGTAATAATTTCAAGGAAAATTTCAAAAAAAATAATGTTGCTAATAATTTACAAATTATAACATTTATGGTAATATCGGCTTTGAGTTATAAAAAGGAGAAAGCTTATGAGAAGTGCAAAACATATTTTTGTAATAGGAAGAAAAAATCCTGATTTAGATAGTATAGCTTCATGTATTGGGTATGCTTACTTAAAAAATAAAATTTCAAGCGAAAATGAATATATTGCCTGCGCAAGCGGAAGCATAAATGTAGAAACACAAAAGGTATTGAGCTATTTAAATGTGCCTTTGCCGAATTTCATAACAAACCTAAATCTAAAGGTTTGCGATATTATGACACAAGATATTATTACTGTAGATAAAAATGCACCTATAACCGATGTTTTTAAACTAATGTTAAAAAAAGATTTAAGAATCATACCCATAGTAGACGAAGAAAATAAGTTCTGCGGATCTATAGATATGTTAGATATAGCAAGAAAAAGTATATCTGCTATAATACCAGATATTTTTAGAAAAATAAAAACTAAAATCAGTTTAATTTCAAAATCGCTAGACGGTAAAATCCTAAATGACCCTTTTGGTGATGAGGAATTTTTAGCAAATGTAGTATTGGGCACGATGGATGCCAATAGCTTTTTAGAAGAAATACAAAACTTTGATCCTCGCAATGTCATACTAATCGTAGCAAATAGACACGATATACAAAAAAAGGCTGTTGAAATTGGCATTAAATGTCTAATTATCTCAAATAATGCAAAACCATCAAAAGAAATTATAGATTTAGCAAAGAAAAATCAAGTTGCAATTATTTTATCTTTATACGGTTCATTTGCAACAGCTGGGCTTGTAGAATGGAGCGCACCTATCTTTACTATAGCGGATAAAAATCCTTCTGTTGTTCAAGAAGGAGAATTCGTAAAAAATATTACAGAAAAAGTTTATAGTTCAAAAAACCGTGCCGTAATAGTTTTAAACCCACTGGGTAATATACGCGGTATTATCACAAGAACGGATATTATAAAATACTCAAAAAGAACGGTAATATTAATTGATCATTCCGATTCTATTAATGCACCAGAAGGAATTTTTGATTCCGAAGTATTAGAAATTATAGACCACCACAGGCTTGGAGATATAAAAACTTCAAATCTAACCAGATACAGAATAGAACCATTTGGGGCAACAGCTACAATAATAGCAGATGAATTGCTAGCACATAATGTTACACCTGATAAAAAAATAGCTTTGCTACTTGCAAGCGGTATCATAGTAAATACGCTTTTTTTGCAACCAGATAAAACCTGTAGTTATGATATAAAAATGCTTGAATGGTTGTGCAGTGTTGCAAACATAGATTATCAGACTTTTGCTTTACAAATAAAAAATATTATTAATACTTAGGGGAGGTTTTTGGATGGATGTAGCGAAAGCTATTTTGTTAATTGCTTTTGGTAGTTCTTTGGTTTCCATTATTTATGCTGTTATTAGTGCCTATTTAGTCATGTCAAAAGAAGAAGGCACTCAACGCATGAAAGATATAGCAAGAGCTATACAAGAAGGTGCTTATGCTTTCTTGGCAAGAGAGTATAAATACATAGCAATTGTCGCGATTGTTATTTTTGCTATTTTGTGGGCACTAGGTTCTGTGTCAAGTCACTTTGGGCTACTTACCGCTATGGGGTACTTGCTTGGAGCATTTTTATCTGGACTTGCCGGTTTTATTGGTATGGTGGTTTCTGTAAAAAGCAATGTTAGAACCGCAAATATTGCTAAAGAAGGTTTAAAAAAGGCTTTGAGGCTATCGTTTACAGGGGCTTCTGTAACAGGTTTTTTAGTCACTGGGTTTGGGCTTTTAGCAATTGCTGGTTTTTACTATATATCAGTTTATTTATTGGGAAATTCGGTTGATCACACTATAAAGGCATTAATTGGCTTGGCTTTTGGTACAAGTTTAATTAGTGTTTTTGCAAGGCTTGGTGGTGGTATATACACAAAAGCAGCCGATGTTGGCGCTGATCTTGTAGGCAAAGTTGAAGCAGGTATACCAGAAGATGACCCAAGAAATCCAGCCGTTATAGCAGACAATGTGGGTGATAACGTAGGTGATTGTGCAGGTATGGCAGCAGATGTTTTTGAAACATTTACAGTTACTACTGTTGCGGCTATGATATTGGGACATTCTTTGTTTGATCCAAAGAATCTAATGGGTATTGCAGGCATGCTTCCATTGCTTATCGTATCAATCGCATCAGTTGCTGGTATAATTGGCACTTTTTTTGTTAAAGTAGGAAAATCTGGCAATATTATGGGTGCGTTTTATAAAGGTCTAGTGGCAACAGCCATTATTTCACTTATTGGAATATGGTTTGCAATGAATAGTTTTATACCTCAAGCAATTGGAGAGTATCCAACAATAAATATTTTTATTACAAGTGTTCTTGGCATGATACTAACCGGGCTTATTATGTTAATTACAGAATATTATACATCCTATAGTTTTAATCCAGTAAAATCAATTGCAAAATCGTCCGTTACGGGTCATGCAACAAATATAATTCAAGGTATGTCTGTAATGTATAAAGCGCCAGCACTTCCAGCCATAGTAATTGCACTTACAACATACTTTGCGTTTCAATTGGCTGGTTTGTATGGCATAGGTATTGCGGCTGCTTCAATGTTGTCTTTAACGGGCATTATAATATCTATAGACTCATATGGGCCAATTACAGATAACGCTGGTGGTATAGCAGAAATGGCTGAATTAGATGAATCGGTAAGAAAAGTTACAGACCCACTAGACGCTGTGGGCAATACTACAAAAGCTGTAACAAAAGGCTTTGCAATTGGTTCTGCTGCACTTGCTGCGTTAGTTTTATTTGCAGAATACACAAGGGTTTTGAGTTCATCAAATATAAGTGATCATTTAACAAGATTTGATTTAAGCAATCCCTATGTTATAGTAGGTTTACTGCTTGGCGGACTGTTACCATTTTATTTTGGCGCTATGTCAATGGAAGCAGTGGGGCAAGCTGGCGGTTTAATGGTAGAAGAAGTTAGAAGACAGTTTAGAGAAATTAAAGGCATACTAGAAGGAAAAGCAAAACCTGATTATGCAGCTTGCGTTGATATTGTAACCAAAGCATCAATTAAGAAAATGGTAGCCCCAGGGCTCATACCCGTACTTGCACCAATAATTGTTTACTTCTTGTTTGGCCCTATTGCACTGGGTGCTATGTCTATTGGCTCTATTGTTACTGGTTTCTTTTTAGCTGTATCAATGACAAGCGGTGGTGGCGCATGGGATAATGCAAAAAAATACATAGAAGATGGCAATTTTGGTGGTAAAGGTAGTGAGGCACACAAAGCTGCTGTAACAGGTGATACAGTGGGAGACCCACTAAAAGATACTGCAGGACCTGCCATTAACCCTATGATAAAAATTATTAATATAGTAGCTATACTAATAGTATTGCTTGCTGCTTAAAAAGAGTGAAAAAAATGAAAGCAACAATTATCGTAAAGCCTAAAAAAGGTGTTTTAGATCCACAGGGTAATGCCATAAAAAAAGTTGCAAACAACTACTTTGGTGTAGAATTTATTGAAATTAAATCTGGAAAGTACTTCGAAGTAGAAATTGAAAATGAAAATGCAAAAGATATTGTCGAACAACTTGCATCTAAAATACTTTCCAACGAAATTATAGAGGATTATGAGATAATATATGAAAGTCGGGATAGTTAGATTTTTAGGTACCAATTGTGATTATGACTGTGATTTTGCAGCACAATACATGGGTGCTAAAACACGATTTATCTGGCATGAAGAAACAAACTTAAAAGAATTCGACTGTATTATTCTACCGGGTGGTTTTTCTTACGGAGATTATTTAAGGGCTGGCGCACTGGCAAAGTTTACAAAACTTGCTGGTGCGCTTATCGATTTTGATAAATATGGCGGATATATATTAGGGATTTGCAATGGTTTTCAAGTATTAACCGAACTCCACTTGTTAGATGGTGCTCTAATCACAAACACAAATCTGCGTTTCATGCACAAACAGGTTTATATAAAATTGCTACCTTCCGTGTGCAAATTTACACAAAATACCGAAAAAGATGTTTTGCAAATGCCTATCGCACACAAAGAAGGTAATTTTTACTGCGATGAGTTAACATTAAAAAAACTCAAAGAAGAAAACAGGATTGTTTTTAAATACTGCGATATCGATGGAAATATAAACAAACATGCAAACCCTAATGGCAGTATCGAA
>JBFWJP010000071.1:0-6854 GCA_050253135.1 Desulfurella sp.
AAAAATTACTTATATTAAAATAGTAAATTTTTCAGAAGGATGATTTTATGAGACGCAGTAAAGTTACTGTTATTGGAGCAGGAAATGTTGGTGCAACTGCAGCGCATTGGGCAGCAATTGAAGGTTTAGGCGATGTAGTGTTACTTGATGTTTTAGAAGGAATACCACAAGGAAAAGCGCTTGATCAATCGCAATTTAGGCCTATTTCTGGTCTATCATGCAGTATCACTGGCACAAACGATTACAAAGACACAGCAGATTCAGATGTTATTATTATTACATCAGGTATTGCTAGAAAACCAGGTATGTCAAGGGACGATTTGCTGGCAACAAATGTAAAAATAGTAAAAGAAGTAACAGAAAAAGCACTAGAGTACTCAAAAGACGCTTATGTTGTTGTGGTTACAAATCCAATTGACGCCATGGTTTATACATCATACAAAGTATCTGGGTTACCAAAAAATAAAGTAGTTGGTATGGCAGGTGTATTAGATTCAGCAAGGTATAAATCATTTCTAGCAGATGCAATAGGCGTTTCCCCAAAAGATGTAAACGCTATTGTTATGGGTATACACGGTGACTATATGTTGCCTTTGGTAAGACTTGCAAATGTATGTGGCGTACCAATTACAGAACTATTGCCAAAAGATCAAATTGACGCAATTGTAAAAAGAACACAAAACGGCGGAGCAGAAATCGTAGCTCATCTAAAAACCGGATCTGCTTACTACACACCCGCAGCAGCAGCAGTTGAAATGGCAAAGGCGATTATTTTTGATGAGAAACGAGTATTACCATGTGCAGCTTACCTAGAAGGTGAATTTGGCATTTCTGGATATTTCCTTGGCGTACCAGTTGTACTGGGTAAAAATGGGGTAGAAAAAATCTTACAATTTAAACTAACAGATGAAGAGCAATCGTTGCTTAAACTATCGGTAGAAAAGGTAAAAGAACAGGTAGATTCTGTAAATAAAATTTTAGGTTGGTGAATGCAGGGGACAAGTTCCCCTTTTTCGCCTTTAACAAAGAAGGAGAGAGCTAGATGAAAATTTTAGTAACAGAACATGTAGCGCAAGAGGGTTTAGATTATATAAGAAAAAACAACATAGAAATTGAAGAAAAGTTTAATCTAACTCCACAGGAATTAGCGCAAATAATAGGTAATTATGATGCGGTTATAACAAGAAGTGGTACACGCATTACTAAAGAAACACTTGCAAACCCTGGAAAGTTAAAAGTAATAGGCAGAGCCGGCGTAGGCGTTGATAGTATCGATATTGCTGAAGCTAGCAAAAAAGGTATTATTGTTATAAATGCGCCAGGTGCCAATACTATTGCTGCAGCAGAGCTTACTATGGGTATGATGCTAAATGCACTAAGAAAACTTCCGACAGCTCACTACAGCTTAAAATACGAGCGAAAATGGGATAGAAAAAAGTTCATGGGCGTAGAATTATCTGGCAAAACGTTAGGTATTGTAGGTCTCGGCCATGTAGGAAGCGAAGTGTCAAAACGTGCAAAAGCCTTTGGCGCAAAATGCCTTGCATATGACCCATACATAAAAAAATCCAAAGCGCTGGATTTAGGCGTAGAGCTTGTTGAACAATTTGATGAAATATTAGAAAGATCGGATATAATCACTTTCCACACGCCACTCACAAAAGAAACAAAAAACATGATGACAAAAAAAGAAATAGACAAAGCAAAAGATGGCGTTATTTTAATCAACTGCGCCCGCGGTGGCATAATTAACGAAAAAGACCTCTACGATAGTATAAAATCAGGTAAAGTAGCCGCATGCGGTATTGACACATTTGAAAAAGAACCAGCGACAGACAACCCACTTTTAGATTTAGATAATGTTTTTGTAACACCACATATTGGTGCAAATAGCAACGAGTCTCAAATAAATGTTTCTTTGATCCTAGCTCAACAAATTGTAAATGCCCTACTTGGGAAACCTTATCAAAACGCAATCAATATACCATTTATTAAGGATAAAATGTCAAAAGAACACAAGATGTATTTCGACTTAGCAGAAAAGATGGGTAGTTTAGCTGCTCAACTTACAGAAGGCAGACCCAGTCAAATTGATATTATAATGATAGGAGCCCGCTTTGAAGAAGATGTCGTAGAAAAAGCCTTCGATGTGCCATTTAACTATCAGCCATTCACAATAGCAGCGCTAAAAGGCTTCTTAGAGTTTAGTATGAGCGATAGTGTTTCTTATATGAATGCACCGTATGTTGCAAAAGAACTTGACATAATAGTTTCTGAAGCGAAAGCAAAAAACTACGAAAATTACAATAATCTGTTGTTAATGAAAATTTCAACTGATAAACAAACTAAAACAATCGGTGCTACATTGTTTGAAGATGGAACTCAAAAAATTGTGTTGGTTGACGAATTTAGGACGGACATTGCACCAAAAGGCATATACCTATATATCATAAATAAAGACAGACCCGGCACAATAGGAAAAATTGGCACCATATTAGGTAACTTAAATATTAACATAGCAGGTTTCCATCTTTCAAGGCAAAAAAGCGGTCTTGCAATGTCTTTTATAGAGCTTGACACTCAGCCTTCGCAAGAAGCGATTAATTTACTGAAGAAAATTGAAGATATTGAACTTGTAAAAGTCATTGTGTTTAGTTAGAGGTATCTTATGTATTTTGTTGAAAAAGAAGAAGAAATAGCTGGCAAAAAGGTATTCTATATTAAATAACCCATAGGTGAAAAAGATATCATTTTCATGCACGGCAAAAGCTATACAGCTAGCGATTGGCAAAAACTAAACGACACACTTATTGGGTTGTATAATCTAAAATATCGTTTTTATGCATTTGATTTTCCGGGCTTCGGTAAATCGGAAGCTAACGATATTGATCCTGTTGATTTCATCCAAGCTTTTATAGAATATAAAAAATTAGATAACTTTGTACTATTTGGCGCTTCAATGAGCGGGGGGTTTGCGCTTAAATATGCGCTTGCTCACCCCCAAAAGGTTAGAGCTATCGTTGTTGCAGCTCCTGCTTGGATTGAAAAAGAAATTGAATCATTCAAGAATTTAGATATCCCAACTCTATTACTGTGGGGAGCAAACGACGATAAAGTCGACCCAAAAATCGGTATACGTCTCAAAGAAGTTATGCCAAATGCTACATTGCATACATTTAGGGGACTGTCACACCCATTTTACTTTGAAAATGAAGCTTTATTTGATCAGTATTTTTTTGATTTTTTAAAATCGATAGATGAAAAGTAATGCGCTATTTTCTCATTATAGTATAGGTAATAAAGTATTTAAAAATAGACTGATAATGCTACCTACTGTAACAAACTATGCTAACGCAGATGGTAGCATCAGTCAAAAAAATCTTGATTATTATTCTCTAAGAAAAAATATATCTGCAATTATAACAGAAGCTGCATACACTCATACGTTAGGTAAATCATTTACGCATCAGATTGGCATAGATAATGATGATAAAATTGAAGGCCTATCCCGTCTAAGTCAAGTTATTCACAACAATAACGCTTATGCTGGCATACAACTTGCCATGAATGTAAAATCAAAAACAATCAATGAGCTAACACTATCAGAAATAGAAGATATAAAAGATAGCTTCATTAAAGCTGCAATGCGTAGCAGTAAAGCCAATTTTGATATTGTAGAAGTCCACTGCGCCCACGGCTGGCTGCTTGGACAATTTTTAAGTAATTACTTTAATCACAGAAATGACGCTTTTGGTGGGCATTTGCAAAATCGCATGAAATTACCCTTAGAAATTATTAAAGCTATTAGAGACATAGTAAAGGATCAATTATTAAGCGTACGCGTAAATGCAGTTGATTTTGTAGAAAACGGTATTGAAATAGATGAATCAATTGTATTTAGCCATAGACTTAAAGAAATTGGTATTGATCTAATTAGTGTATCGGCTGGGATTGGAGCAAAAACATTCATACATGTTTCACCGGGAAGCTACCCCAATGGATTTCTACTAGATTACGCTCAAAAAATTAAGATTAATACGAATTTACCTACAATTGCTGCCAATCGCTTAAATGATTTTGACCTAGCAAGTGCTGCAATAGAACAATCAAAAGCGGATTTTATAGGCCTTGCAAGATCGCTTATTGCTGACCCAAATATTGTAACTAAGTGGCAAAATGATAGACTTGAAACGGTTGTGCCTTGTATTAGTTGCAATCAAGCCTGTATTGCAAATATCCAGGCCCAAAAGCCAATGTCTTGCTTAATGAACCCACTGCCTTATAAAACTTATGCGTTTAATCAGCCATTCATGTACAAAAGAAAAATAATGATTATAGGTGCTGGACCTGCAGGTTTGGCGCTTGCAGTGTTTGCACACCAAAGGGGTTTAAATTGCGTTATTTTTGAAAAACAAGCTAAAATTGGCGGACAAATCAATTTGGCTATAAAACCACCACACAAGCAAGAATTCAAAAAAATGCTTAACTACTTTGAGTATAAAATTGAAGAGCTAAAAATGCCGCTTTTTACAAATGTAGAAGCTAACGTTGAGCTTATAAAAAGCGAAAAACCCGATGTGGTTGCTTTTGCACTAGGTTCTATACCTTATATGCCTGATTTTGCTTTAAACAACGAATTTGTGTTTACAGCCGATGAAATTTTAGAGTTTGGGATGCCTTTTGACGCAAGGCATATATGCGTGCTTGGCGGAGGGCTTGTAGGTCTTGAGACTGCGAATCTGCTTGCGCATAATGGCTTGTATGTAAGCGTTTTTGAGTTACAAAACAGTTTGCTCAAAAACACCCCAGATGTTGTAAAAATTCCTATATTAGATTCTCTACACCCCAATATCAAAATCTTTTTGAATCATAAATTAATAAATATTAAAGGCAATACGGCTTATTTTCAAACACAAAATGCCTTTAGCGAATACTCTTTTGATTATCTGGTACTCGCGCTTGGAAGAAAACCAAATAGAGATTTAATAAACCAGATAAACTTTTGCATTGATACGATAGATATAGGTGATTGCAAAAACCCACAAGACGCCTATGCTGCAATAAGTGATGCCTATAATGCAGCCCAAATGCTTTAATTTTTATTTTTAATATTCAAAAACTTTTCTTATGCCAATAGAAATTAAAATAATACTAATGCTAACAATAATAAATACAGTAAGAGAAACAAACAAACTAGCAAACACTAAATAACCCAAAATTAAAATTCTTCTAATGTTTTTTAAATCTTCATCATTTAAGAGGATTTTTACTATTAAACTTACAATTATATACACGATCGTTTCTACAATGATACTTTCTACGCTTACATTAAACATTTTAACTTCATCCTATTATAATTTTTAAATTTTACTTTTCAATGTTTAAATTTTTATGATATAATTATTTAAAAAAGGGGTAATGAAATGTTTAAGGTTTTTGTAACAAGAGATATACCAAAAGAAGGATTAGAGTTATTAAAACCATACTGCGAAGTAGAAATAAATAACTTGGGTAGGTCTTTAACAAAAAAAGAGCTGCTTGAAAAAATAAAATACAAAGATGCATGCATTACACAATTAACAGATAAAGTTGATAGAGAGTTTTTTGAAACTGCCCCCAATCTAAAAATTGTGGCAAATTATGCGGTGGGATTTGACAATATAGATTTAGATGAAGCCACTAAACGCTCGATTTTTGTTACAAATACGCCCGATGTTTTAACTCAAGCCACAGCAGAATTAGCATGGGCATTACTATTTGCTTGCTCAAGAAAGATTGTAGAAGCGGAAAAATTTACAAGGGCAGGTTTATATAAGGGCTGGGATTTGTATTCATTTTTAGGCCTTGATATAAGCAATAAAACACTTGGCGTGATCGGTGCTGGCAGGATTGGTCAAGCATTTGCAGAAATGTCAAAAGGCTTTAAAATGAATATTCTATACGCAGCAAACTCCAAAAAGCATGACTTTGAAGAGCGAACTGGTGCAAAATTTGTAGATTTACACACACTGCTTAAAGAGTCAGACTTTGTGTCAATTCATACACCACTTACGCCTAAAACCTACCACTTAATAGGCAAAAAAGAACTTAGTTTAATGAAAAAAACAGCTGTTTTGATTAACACATCGCGAGGTGCAGTTATAGATGAGCATGCTTTAGCAGAAAGTTTAGAAAATAAACAGATATATGCAGCGGGCCTTGATGTATACGAGAAAGAACCCATAATTGAAGAAAAGCTAAAAAAACTTGATAACGTGGTCCTTCTGCCTCATATTGGTAGTGCAACCTACAAAGCAAGAATAGATATGTCGGTTTTGGCTGCCCAAAATATTCTAGACTACCTAGAGGGAAAGATCCCTCGCACGCTGGTAAATAAAGACATATTAAAGAGCTAAATGGAAGAACTTAAAGAAAAAGCTATTTTGGTCGGTGTGATTTTGACAAATAGCGATTATCAAGCAATTGAAGAGCTTGTAGAGCTTACAAAAACTGCAAAGGCAGAACCCATTGGTGTATTGACTCAAAAAAGAGCCAAAATCGATAATCGCTACATTGTTGGAAAAGGTAAACTCGAAGAATTGAAAAAACTCATTGAAGAAAAAAGTGCAAATCTTGTTATCTTTAACAACGAACTTTCTGGTACTCAGCTAAAAAATATAGAAGAAATACTTAACACAAAGGTTATTGATAGAACTACCTTAATTTTGGATATATTTGCAAAAAGAGCCAAAACCAAAGAAGGAATGTTACAGGTGAAGCTTGCACAGTATAAATACTCACTTGCTAGACTAAGAGGTATAGGTACATCTTTATCAAGGCTTGGGGGAGGTATAGGCACTAGGGGTCCAGGAGAA
>JBFWJP010000072.1:0-6811 GCA_050253135.1 Desulfurella sp.
CGCTCTTCCGATCTAGTGAGTATTTAGATAAAGGCTACGTAAAGACTAAAGTTTTTACTTTTGAGAACAATGAAGGTATTAATTGCATCAAAGAAAGCTTACTAAACACAATTGAAGATTTGCTAAAAAATGGCTATAACCTCAATCAAATTGCTATTTTAGCCCATACAAATGAAGAAATCACCACAATAAGTGGGTGGCTTTTAGAGAAAAATTATAAAATAGTATCCCAAAGTGCAAGTGACATAAGAAAAAGAAAAATTATAAATGAAATATTATCTCTTCTTGAGTTTTTTAATAACCCTCTTGATAACTTGAGTTTTGCTACTTTTTTGCTTAGCGATATATTCAGCTTTTATGAGGATAACTCAAAGATTATGAACTTTTTATTAGAAAATAATTCTGCAAAGTTTTTATATATTAAATTCAAAGATTCATTTCCAAAAACATGGGATACATATTTTAAAGAAATCTTTAATTCTCTTAGTTACGTGCCAATTTATGAATTAGTTTTAAGCATTATGAAAGTATTTAAAATAGATGAAAATTTCCAGCAAGAAAGCCATTATTTAAGTTTTTTTCTCGATAAAATACTAGAATTAGAGCAAATTGGCATAAGCGATTTGGGTTCTTTTATAGATTACTTTGAAAATAACCCTCAAGACAGGTCGGAATCACTTGCCTGTGAATTCTCAAAAGCTCAAGATGGTATAGAGCTTCTTACCATTCATAAGGCTAAAGGTTTGCAGTTTGATGTAGTAATTAATGTATTTAATTTAAATAAAAAATATGCTCTAAGCTCAAGTAAAAAAACAAGCTCTACCAATGAGTTTATTTTTGAAGATCAAAATTCACTTGATCTGTTGCACATAATCAAAAATTATGCATCAAAAAATTATATTTTAGGCAACATCTATAATAATAAACTACTAAAGGATAGTATAGAAAACTTTAATATTCTATATGTTGCCCTAACTAGGGCGAAAATGCAGATGTATAATTTTATATACAGTAGCAAAACAGAAAAAATAGAATGTCCACTTATAGAAGAAGAACTTGGCACAAAGCCCTTCTTTAACGGAAAGGCAGCTTTAGATACGAAAGAAAAAAAGCTTGTAAATTTTAGCGTAAATTATAACAAACTTCTAACTCAATCTCCTGCTTGGACAATAAAACGAATAAAAGATTCACAAAAAGGAGAAATTTATCATAAGATCCTTGCCCATTTAAAGTATGAAGAGGATTTTTTGAAACTTGATGAGTTAATTTTAAAATATGAAAAGTTTTTAGACTCTCGATTAGATTGCATAAAACAGCAAATTTTGCATATTTTAAATATAGACGAGATAAAAAAGTTGTTTGATAGACAAAATGAAGTATTTACAGAAAAAACTTTCATAAACACAAATGGCAATATTTTTAGAATGGACAGAGTTGTGATTGATCCAAACAAACAAATAACAGTTTTGGACTATAAAACGGGCAATTTTACTACACAAGAAGTAAACGATTATAAATCACAGGTTTTGAATTATATGAGCATACTAAAAGATTTTTTTGAAAACGATAATGTAATTGGCGTTATATACAACATAAGCACAAAAGAGGTTATAAAGGTTGAATAAGGCTTATTTGCTTAATAGCTCAAGTAATTTGATAGAGTTTATCTCGCAATTAATTTTAAATGAAGATTTAGATCATACAACTATAATTTTTCCAAACAGAAGGCCAGCTATTTATTTGTCAAAAGCCATTGCAAGCAAAAAAAACAAGTCTGTAGGCTTTATTGAGCTGTTTTCAATTGACGATTTTGTAAATACGATTTACGAAAAGTTTAGCAGTGTAGTTTATCCGCAAATTTCTACGCTTGAAGCCGTTTTTTTGCTTTTTGAGATAAACCAAGAGGTCTCTTTTGTAAATATTAACAACATTGATTACTTTTGGCCGTGGGGCTACAAAATTTACTCTGATTTTGAAGAGTTATATCTAGAGCATGTAAATGTAGCAAGTATTGATTATTTAATACAAAACAACCTCCCAAATGGTTTAGAGGGTTTTTCTAATAGAATTTCTAGGTTTTCTACCATATACAGCGCTTTTTATGAAACATTAGAAGCAAATAGTTTTTGCACACGCTCTGTTAAGTATAAGAAAGCATCGTTGTATGCAGAAAATTTTGTAGAAGAGAGTGCAAAAAATATTATATTTGCTGGCTTTTATGACTTAACAAAAACCGAGCAGGTGCTTTTTAAAAACTTGCTTAAGTCTGCTAATGGTATTTTTGTTTCAAAATATGGCCCAAAGATAAAGGATTTGCTAACAAAGATTAATATAAACCAAGCTATAGAGGATAAAACGCCACAAAAAAAACCCAAATATCATTTTATTAAAGCACCATATTTGCACAATGAAATATTTAAGCTAAAAGAGTTAAAAGATGAGTTTAACGGCTTTAGAGATGGAGATTTAATCGTGCTTTCAAATGAAAGTTACCTTTTGCCTATAATTCATAATGTTTTAGACCCAAAATTAGATACTTTCAACATTTCAATAGGTTATCCTCTATCAAGAACGCCTATTTTGTCATTGTTTGATGCGCTTTTGAATCTTCATAAGAAATCGGGTGAATCTATTTATATTAGCGATTATTTAAGTGTTATTTTACACCCTTATGTAAAGAGCCTAAGGCTTGGCGATATGGATTTTGTTGTCAGAATTTATGCTAATTGTATAAAAAGTAATTTTTTGGAAAATGGCATATCATTTGTTAAAGTAAAAGATTTAGAAAATGAAGATTTAATTTTAGATGCCATAAATAAGTTTAAACAACTGGGATTTGATTTGTCCAATCATGATTTGCTAGAGTTTATAAGAACCATAAATTTGTATATTGTGGATAATTTTTTAAGCATCATAAATATCGGTGATTTTCTGGATAAAGTGGTGTCACTGGTTGATTTCCTACAAAATAATTCAAATGTGAGTTTGCATGCAATTGAATCAAAATATATAGAAGGTGTATTAGAAGCTCTTAATGAACTCTCAACCTTAAGTATAAAAAATTATAAACTAGGCAGTACAATAAGTTATTTTAACCTGATAAAAAATTTTATTAAAACCAAAAATATTGCATTTCCATCAAGCCCATCACAAGGTTTTCAGGTTATTGGAAGTCTAGAGACGAGAAATTTGACATTCAGCAGAGTTTTTTATTTGGGCGCAAACGAAGGTATAATACCTAATATACCAAAGCAAGATACGATTTTGACAGATGATATAAGAAAAATTCTTGGTCTTTCAACATCAAAAGATAGGCTTGATATGCAAAAGTATAGTTTTTTTAATCTTATAGACAGTGCAGATGAGGTATTTTTCTTTTATGAAACAGCTCAAGACAAAACTAAATCAAGGTTTTTAGAGGAAATTTTTTGGAAGCTTCAAAAGCAAGAAAAGAGCTTAGAAGTACCAAAAGAAAATGATGCACTATTGAATGTAACGTTTGCTCAAAGTCCCACACCAAAGATAGAAAATTCCCAAAAAGTAAAGCAAATATTAAATAGTGACGCTTTTCATTTTTCGTCTTCATCTATTGATACATATTTAAATTGTAAAGCAAAGTTTTATTTTTCATATATCTTAAGGCTCAAGGAAGCCACTTTTGAAGAGGATTTAGATGCAAAATCAATAGGTACTTTGTCTCATAATATTTTACGCAGTTATTTTAGTGATTTTGAGGGTAAATTATTTGACCCAAAAAATTTAGATTCTGAGTTAAAAAAAATATACATGCTAGTTGATAGTAAGATTAGTTTTCCTTCAAAATCTGTCTGGCTTCAAAAAGAGCAGGTTAAATATGCAATATCTCGTTTTTTTAAGCGCAATTTTCAACATATAAACCAAAGAATTGTGCAGTTTTTAGAGTTTTCTCTAAATATGGATACTGAAGTTAATGGTAGAGCATATCGCATAATGGGTAAATTGGATAAAATAGATAATAAAGATGGCACAACTATAATAGTGGATTATAAAACTGGTATACCAAAGGCACCAGATATTAATTTTGTGCCTACAATAAACAATAAAACTCAGTGGTTCAGCAAAATAAAATCTTTTCAGCTTCCTATATATGCGCTTTTAGTTCGCAATAATTTAAATGCCACAGACATAGAGTTTGAATTTTGGGGTTTAAAGGATTCTATAATCAAGAATTTTAAGATTAATAGTGAATTACTTGAAGCTTATACAGAAGCATTAAAAATTATTATAGATGATATTGTTTCTTGCGAGTATTT
This sequence comes from Desulfurella sp., assembly GCA_050253135.1. Classification (GTDB taxonomy): domain Bacteria; phylum Campylobacterota_A; class Desulfurellia; order Desulfurellales; family Desulfurellaceae; genus Desulfurella. The sequence continues at coordinate 4,293 of JBFWJP010000072.1, forward strand.
TGAGTGCACAAATGAAAATATTAAAAATCAATGTGCCAATTGCCCATACAAGATTATTTGTTCGCGTCACTTTGTAACAAAAAACTGGTAAAGGTTATCAAAACTATATGTTTTTTAGGATTTTATTGATTTTTGCAGAAAATCACAGCATATGTTACTTCTATGCCTTTTTTTGTAGACCCAAAAAGTTTTTCGTACATCGAGCAAAACTCAAAGTACTTTGATTTTGCACACAATGATATTTGATTTGTATATCTTGCGCCAGTTTTTTTATGCGAGTATAAGAAATCTTTAACACTTTTATAATAAATTGTGTATCGTTTTTCTTTGCACTCAAAATCTAAATTTTCATAGAAATATTTATCTTTTAGCTCTAATACACTACCAAAGCCAGTCATTTTAGAGATTTCCTGCATTTGCCAGAATGTACCCTTTGAAAAAGCGCTAAAGTATATGTTTTTTTTGTTTTTTGATAAACTAAAGAGTTTTGGAATAGACTCTTTAGGGTTTGTAAACCACTGAAATACAGATGAACTTATTATTAAATCAAAAGTATTTGGCCTAAATGGAAGGTTTTCTGCATCGCCTATTACAGAGTGTTTAGATGGATGATTCTTTTTGAACATAAAAGCCATATTTGGTGATAAATCGACCCCAATATAATTTTTATAGTCAAAATTGATAATACTAGCTAATTTTCCATCCCCTACGCCAATTTCAAGAACATTTTCAAAAAATTTTTCGCTTATCATACCCATAAGTGATTTTGCTACTTCATTTTGAAGCTCGCTGAAACTTGAGTATGTTTTGGCAGCTAAATCAAATGAGCGCTTAGTGTAATTTTTGGATAATACCATTTATTGTATCCTCACTAAAGTAGTGGTTTGAGTTAACAATTATGAATTTTTTACAAATTTTATCGCAAGCGTTTGCTAAATTTAAAAAGTCGTATCTTGCACACACACAGATATAGTTGTCTTTTTTTTCAAAGTTTTCTACCTTTGATACCTTGAGAAACTCTAAGCCGTCTTTTAAGCTATCTGGTATATTTTTATTGTAGGATCTTGCCCCTATATTTTGCAAAAATTCACTAACAACTTTTGACTTATCTTTTTCAAATGCCAAAATCATTCTATCCAGTATCCTTTTGTTAACATGATCGCAAAAATACAAAAAAGGTGCAAACAACAGTACTTTTTTTGCGTTAATATACAATGCGTATTTTAATATTAGGTGTGCACCCAATGACCAGCCAATTAGCAATTCTTTTTCTACACTTATAACATCTGGTGTTTGGTTAGGAAAAAAATCTAAAAATGGAACAAAAAAATGCCCCTGCGATGGAATTTTATCAAAAATTTCTCTAAAACCCGCCCAACCGGATACAAATGTCATAAAATATTTCCTAAATACGCAAAAGCGTCTTTTATAAGTTCTAGATCGTTTTCGTCTAAATCTGCCCTAAGTGATATTCTAAGTCTTGAAGTATTTTTTGGCACCGTTGGGGGCCTTATTGCACCGACAAATATACCTTTTTTAATAAGCAGCTTTTGGGCTTTTAAAACCGCTTCATTTGTTTTTAATATGACAGGTATAATTTGCGATACAGAGTTTCCCACATCAAAGCCCAGTTTTTTTAAATATTGTCTTATATTTTCTGAGATAGAAAGCAAATTTTTGCCTAATTGTGGGTTTTTTAAAACATAGTCAATGCTTGCAAGATTTGCACCAATCACAGCAGGCGGTAGCGCAGTTGAAAATATAAAGCCTCTTGCATTGTTTATGAGGTAATCTATTATAAGTTCGCTTGAAGCAATGTATGCTCCAAAACTGCCCAATGCTTTAGAAAAAGTTCCCATATGGCAATCAATATCACTAGATACGCACTTCTGGTAAGCATATCCCCTACCCTCTCCAAAAATGCCAGTAGCGTGTGCTTCATCTACAATAACAAATGCATCGTAATGTTTTGCTAGACTTACAATTTCTTTTAATGGCGCTGCATCACCATCCATGCTAAATATAGTATCTGTTACAATAATTTTATTTGCAGTTTCTTTTTTTAAAAGCTTTTCTAGCATTTCTATATCACAGTGCGCATATCTGTGAAATTTTGCTCTAGATAACAATATCCCATCTACAATGCTTGCATGATTAAGCTTGTCGCTAAACACAACGGCATCTTTTGCCAACGCTTGAAGCAGTGTTAGGTTTGCAACATAGCCTGTATTTAAAACAAGGGCTTTTTGAGTATGCTTAAATTGGGCAATTGTAGATTCTAATTCATTGTAGATCTCAAAATTGCCACTAACCAGCCTAGAAGCACAAGATGAGCAACCAAATTTTTCGATTGCCGAAATTGCAGATTGTTTTAGATATGCACTATCTGCTAATCCTAGATAGTTGTTTGATGATAGGTTAAGGTAATTTGAACCATTTAAGTTTATGTATTTTTTTGCGTGGGATCTGATTGATGGTATGCTGCGCCATAGTTGATTAACTTTTATTTGCTCTAGGTT
>JBFWJP010000073.1:0-6766 GCA_050253135.1 Desulfurella sp.
ATAAAAAACGCTTCCTTTTGAATCAAGCTTTATGATAACAGCTATAATAAACATTACAATTATTAAAAAAGGCAGCAATATTACACTTACAATCAAATCAAATATCCTCTTTAGCGTTCTATTTGTTAGAGATTTTAGGTTGTTTTCTACGCTTAAAATAAAAATCTTTTCTACAAAAAGGTAGTTTATTTCGCTATTAAATAGAAAAATTAAATGCTTTTTGGGAATAAAAACAACACGACTTACAAAAAAGCCTAACTCTTGAGAAATTTTAGATGATTCTTCTTCATTTAGTGCGTTTTCATCTATTATAATCGTATTAATATTAAGTGCTGTGATTATTTTTTTTGCGTGTGCAAGAGGAATTGTTTTAAATCCTTCGATATGATCCTTATTAGTTTGGCTAGCAAAACCTACAATATCTAAACCCAGATATTTGTTGTTGTTAAAACTCTGAGCAAACTTAATACTTGTTGGGCTAATGCCTATAATGAGAGTTTTTTCTTTCCATAAGCCAAGAAAAAAAAGTATATTTTTTATAGTAATCCTAACTATTGGAAATACAATCAGACTGTAAAAAAGTAAAAAGAACAAAAATAACCTTGAGATAAAATCTGTAAGTTTTCCAATACTAACTATTGATAAACAGACAATGAAAGAAATAAAAATGGCTTTTATAAGTATTTTTAACTCATACCAAAAGTGCATTTTTTTTGTATATAAACCTTCTATCGAAAAAAAGAAAAAATAAACCAAAGGCAGCCAAAAGAGCTTTGATAAATAACCATAAACAATAAATTTTGGTAAGGAAATAATATTGCCAATGTATTTTCTGGTAAAGAAGGCTAAAGCAAAAGATACGCAAAAAGCAGCAAAATCTCCTATGATTAATAGCATTATAGAAATTAGTTTTTTTACTACATCTGTGTTTTTCATTGGTTGCTTAAAATCTTTTCTTCTATAAAAGATTTAAATTGTTCTCTAAAGCGCTGCTTGCTAAACTGTAAAGCGTGGTTTCTTATTACTTTTGGATCAAAGGTATCTTGTTTTTTTTCAAAAAGCTCTATGGCTTCTACAATGTTCTTTATGCTTTGTTCTTCAAAAAAAATACCCGTAACATTTTCAACTACCGTTTCCATAGATCCTCCAGCTTTATATGCAATAACGGGCGTTCCGCAACTCATGGACTCCACTGGTACAATACCAAAATCTTCTCTGGCAGCAAAAACAAATGCTTTGGCTTTTTGCATATAAAGCTTTAGTTTATCAAATGGGGCATAACCTATTATTTCTATATTTTTTGCAGCTTTTTTCTTGATAAGATTCATCTGAGGGCCATCACCACAGACAATGAGTTTTTTGTTTGGCATATTTGAGAAAGCTTCCACAATCAAATCAATCTTTTTGTATGGCACAAGTCTCGATGCCGTCAAGTAAAAATCTTCTTTTTGCTCCCACAACTCAAAATTATCTACATCAACTGGGGGGTATATTACATAAGCATCTCTACCATAAAATTTTTTTATTCTATTTGCTACATTAATTGAATTTGCTATAAAATAATCTACCCTTTGAGCGCTTGCATAATCCCACATTCTAATGTAGTGCAGTACAACTTTTGCGATAAGTCCCTTAAACCCTTTTTCGAGCTTAGCATCTTTTAAATACTCAAAATACATATCCCAAGCGTATCTAATTGGGCTGTGGCAGTAGCAAATATGCGTTTGATTTGGCCTAACTAAAACCCCTTTTGCTACAGCATAACTTGAAGAGATAATAAGATCGTAATCCGACAAATCGAACTGCTCAACAGCAAGTGGGAAAAATGGTAAATAGCTTCTATATTTAGTATTAGCAAATGGCAGTTTTTGTATCAAAGAGGTGTAAATGGTTGCATTTTCAAATACAGATCCCTTGAGTGCCTTGCTGTTTTTGATTAACGTATAAATAGGCGATGGATAAAGCTCGTAAATGCTTTCTAATACTTTTTCTGCGCCACCTAAAATAGGTAGCCAATCGTGGACCAAAGCTATTTTCATGATGTGTAATCTTAATATAAAAGTTTATATTTTGCAATTATTTGGGCTTTAATTTTCTAAATTTTTTACCGCATTATAAAGGCGCTAGCAAACACAAGTAGATATACTCTAACAAGGCTTTGTATAAGTTTTTTTGTGATAGTACTTAAAGGAAACTAAAAAAACAGCAAAAATAAACTACACTAAAAACCATACTCTAGCTGCTCAAAGAACTTTACTTTCACACTTGATGGCTGGGGTGGGAGGATTTGAACCTCCGCATCGGGGATCCAAAGTCCCCTGCCTTACCGCTTGGCTACACCCCAAGGTATTTAATAGTTAATCAAGTAAGCTATGTCTCAAGATTTTGGCTCTTCTATGGATTTATTATATTCTTCTAAAACTTTTGTTTCTAATTGCTGCCTCATGGCATTGTTTAGCGGATGTGCTATATCTTTAAATGTGCCGTCTTTCATTTTTCTGCTAGGCATAGCTACAAAGAAACCTTTTTTTCCGTTAATGATTTTTAGATCTCTAACCAAAAAACAATCATCAAATGTTACAGTTGCAAATGCTTTAAGTTTCTCGTCGCCGCTTATAGGGCTGATTTTAACTTCTGTAATGTTCATACAAATCCCTTCCCTCGCTATTTAAAATTGTTGTTGTTTCAAAAAAATAGCCATTATTAAGCATTGAGATAATCTGCTTAGCTTTATCGCTTTCTGCAAAAGCAAAAACACTTGAGCCACTGCCGCACAGCAGGGCATTTTGTGCAACTTCGTAAATTTTGCGCTTTAAAAACTCTACTGCAGGGTAAAGCTTAAATACGCTGTTTTCTAAGTCGTTGTGCATAATAGCTAGAGGTCCGCCTTTTTTCAATCTATCCACGAGAATCATTCTATTGATATTATTACGTTTTGTCAATATTAAATTGCTGTAGGCTAATTTTGTACTAACGCCTATTTCTGGCTTAACAATAATTATCGGTAGTGATTCTAGTAAAAAATCAAGAGGATAAATCTGCTCGCCCCTTGAGCTCACACAGCTTGCATTTTCGTATAAAAAGAAAGGGCAATCGCTGCCTAATTGCTGAGTAATGTTTAACAGCTGGCTAAAACTCAACGCATAATCGTACATTTTGTTTAGAGCCAAAAGCGTATATGCTGCATTTGAACTTCCACCACCTAGGCCTGCTTCAAGTGGTATGCGTTTTTGTATCTCAATTTTTACCGAATCTTTTATACGTGACTCTTCAAAAAATTTTTTAGCTGCCCTGTAGGCTAGGTTTGAATCGTTGTTTAGCTCGGGTTTATTTGTTAGTACCGATAAAGCACTTGAAGGCTTAATTTCAATCAAATCAAAAAAATCAACCTTCGTGATAATTGAGAGTATATTGTGGTAGCCATCTGGTCTTTTATCTAAAACATAAAGGGCTAAATTGATTTTTGCGTAAGATTTAACAATCACAGATTTCCGATCTTTTTTGCGATTTGTTTTACGTTAAATTTGACTTCTTGAACATCCACATCTACAAATTCTTTGTTTTTGTAGATAATTTTACCATCAATGATTACAGTATCAACACTTTTTGAGTTTGCTGCATAAGCTAAAAAAGACGCTGGGTTATACATTGGGGTGGCCTCAAGTGTGTCTAAATCAATTAAAACTACATCGGCAAGCTTTCCTTCGCTTAAGCCCACATCAAAAAAACCACCAAAATTCTGCGCAATTCTAACTGCAAGTTTTGCATTCATATAGGAGGGGTTAAATAGTTTTTGAAGGAGCGCGGCGCTTCTTAGCTCTTCTATCATATCAAGGTTATTGTTGCTTGCACAGCCATCTGTGCCCAAACACACATCAACACCCTTTTGAACCATTTTACACACACTGCTTATGCCACTTGAAAGCTTCATGTTGCTTTGGGGGTTGTGGACAACATGCGCTTTTTTTGACTGTATAAGCCCAATTTCATCATCCGTTAAGTGCACGCAGTGAGCTAAATAGGTATTACTGTTTAAAAGGCCAAAATCGTTTAACACAAATGCTGGACTTTTGCCGTATTTTGATAAAATTGTATTTACTTCGGTTAAATTTTCTGCCAAATGTATCTGCACAAAATCATTATTGTCTATAGTATTTGAAAGCAGTTCTAAGTCGTTTTTCTCCACTGTGTAGAGAGAGTGGGGCGCAAAGCTAACCTTTACTTTTGGGTTATCTTTGTATTTTTCTTTTAAGTCAAGTGTTTTTTTGAGGCATTCTTTAAAATCAGAACAAAAAGGCGTTTGAAAAGACAATAAACCTTCACCAATAACTACCCTTAGGCCAACATCCAAAGCACTTTTCGCTACTTGATCTTCAAAAAAGTACATATCCATAAAACCAGTTGTACCACAAGAAACCATCTCCAGGCAGGCAAGTTTTGAGCACCAATAAACCATATCTTCGTTTACATAGGCTGCTTCAAGCTTAAAAATTTTATTTAACCAATCTTGAAGGGCTAAATCATCCTGGTATCCCCTAAAAAGAGTCATAGCTGCATGCGTATGCGCATTAAAAAAACCACTAATTGCAAGCATATTGCTTGCATCGATAACGCTAGCCTTGCTAGATAGCTCTTGCGCTATATCACTTTGTACTTTTAGTATTTTATTGTCTTCAATAAGTATAGATGTTCTAAAGCCGTCTAAATTAAGTACATTTTTAATTAAAATCATTCGTTGTTAAAAAATCATCAAGCAAAATAGAAAGTTTTTTTGAAGCTAAATTACCTTGCGCTATTACCTCTTCAATGGGAATTTTACCCATACAGTCAGGTTTATTGACATTTGTAATAATAGAAATGCCCAATACATTAACACCAAAAAACCTTGCCGTTATCGTTTCGTTAATAAGACTCATAGCCACACAATCTGCACCTATTAGCCTTAAAAACCTTGTTTCTGCAGGTGTTTCAAGCGAAGGGCCGCTTACGCCTACATAAACGCCTTCTTTTAACTCGATAGATAACTTCAAAGCGCTTTCTTTTAGTTTCTCTATATAAAAAGGGTTGTAAGCATCTACCATATCTACAAATTTTTTATCCGAGCTAATACCAATTAGGGGGTTTGTGTTAGTAAGGTTTATGTGGTCTTTTATTACCATTAAATCGCCTTTTTTAAAAAATGGGTTAAGGCCGCCTGTTGAGTTTGTTAGGATCATAAGCTTTGGTTTGGTTTCGCACAATACCTGTGGTAAAGCCATGAGCTCTTTTGGGTTTAAACCTTCATAGTAGTGAAAACGCCCATTAGCTACTATAATGCGCAAATTGTTGCCTTCAAACACCTCAAAGTAGCCTTTGTGAGAAGCAGTTGTAGGCTTTGGTAACTCAAACTCACTGTAGTCTAATTGAATGGTTTTTTTAAATGACTTTAAATCAATTTTTATACCTGTGCCAGTTATAATGCAAATATCGGATTTACCAAGTTTACTTTCCATATAAATCCCTTATTGCTTGTGGTAATTTTGTTGGTTTTGAGTCTTTTATGCATGCAGATAAAATTTCAATTTCGCTTTTTGTTTCATTGCCTACAAGCAAGCGGAACTTCAGCGTTAAACTAGCGTTTTTTACCTGTGTAATCTCAACATCTACATCTACCCAATCACCTAAGTATATAGGTTTTTTGTAGTAAGCACTAACACTTGAAACCACAAGCAATATCCCTTCGTTGTGCAGTTTAAATAAATCTATGCCATTTTTTAGAAAAAATTCTTGTTTTGCCCTCTCGCACAGTTTAAGGTAGTTAGCGTAGTATACCACACCGCCTGCATCTGTATCATCGTAATAAATACGCGTAGAGTAACTAATCATTTTGTAGTCTTTCCTTTGTGTATTTTTTGCCTAACTCAACGCCTGGCTGGTCAAACGGGTTAATCTTCCAGAATTCACCAACCTTAGCCGTTGTAATCATCAATGAACAAAAAAATGCACCAAGCACAGCCTCATTTATATTTTCTAAAAAAATCTCTGCTGTAGGTACTTGCGCTTCATCAAGAGCTCTCCTTGTGGATTGTTTTTCTACTTCCATAATTTTGGCAATTGATTTGCCTTTTAGGTAGTTAAACGGCTCATAACTTTCTGTTATTGTAAAATCTACATCAGAAATTGTATCTAAAAAGACTATAAGTTTATCTTTTATACCTTCTTGATAAAGCTGCAGCTGAGAGTGCTGATCCGTTGTACCAAGGGCTTTAATGGGTGTTTGACCTATACCGTTTTTGCCCAAACTTTCTGCCCAAAGTTGCCTAAACCAATCGGCTATCTCATATAATCTATCTTTATAGGCAAACATAACAAAGATTTTACACTTATCGTATGTAGATACAACAAGGTTTGCCAAATCAATAGGAAAACCGCCCTTTTCACGTGTGTCTCTAACTACCTGCTTTGCCGCTTCAATGTAGGACTCTATATCGTAACCAAAAAACGCCAAAGGCAAAAGCGCAACGCTTGTAAAGGCACTGTACCTTCCACCTACATCTGTTGGTATATCAAAAATTTCATAACCGTTTTTAACACCAAAGGATCGCAAAAAAGTATCCCTATCGTCTGTGCTAATTACAATGTTTGGGTCTTTTATGTGCTGCTTTATGATAAATAGCTGAGAAAGCGTTTCTATTGTTGTGCCCGATTTTGAAACGACATGAAAAACAGTCTCATTTGGGTCTAGTTTTAGTACGGTATCTAGCCTTTTAGGGTCAATATTATCTAA
>JBFWJP010000074.1:0-6559 GCA_050253135.1 Desulfurella sp.
AGAAATTATTAAGTGCTACAAATATATTTTTTCAGAGTTCACTACTCAAGCTTAAATATTATGTTAATTTTTGCATAAAAAGGTAAATCTACATTTGTTAAAAGCTTTTTTGGTACAGGTGAGGAATTGTGTACTATTTTTACGGCTGCTTTATTGAGGCTATCGTATGGAGATTTTTTTAGTACAGAGATATTTTGTAAGGCTCCATTTTTATCAATTACAAAGACCAATTGGATTTTGCCTTCTTCGCCTCTAAAAATAGCTTCTTGAGGATAGAATTTGTGATTTTCAATCCAACGGGCTATTTGTGGTTGAGTTTGTATATCAGTAGGATTTTGAGGACTATCGCCAGTATTTGTCAAAATTGAAGAATTTTTTAAAGAAAAGGTTGCATTGTTTTGATAATTTGTTAGCTGATTTCGTGTATTTTGTATTATTTTGGGTGAGCTTTGCGATTCTAGATGATTTTTGGTGCTTATTTTTGCATTGTTTATTTGTGTTTTTTGAAAATAGTTAGTTTTTTGCTGTGTAGATATTAGAGATTTTTTAGTGCTTGCAAATTTGTCTGAAACGGGTTTTATTTGAATATCTTGGTTTTTAGTAATGCTTTGTGGGTTTTTATTTTTTTGTGTGAGTTGAGTGTCTGTTTTAGAGACCAAATAGATTGTGTATATTTTTGAAGTTTTTATTGTATAAGTTTTAAAAAGCTGGGCAAAGCCAAATGCAATTGCTATATTTAGTGCAAAAGCTAAAGCCCAGCTTATATGAAGCTTTTTAGAATGTGTAGCTAAGTGTTGCATAGGCACTGCGCTTCAAAGTGGTATAGCCCCATATATCTTGGTAAAATCTGTTGAAAATATTATAGACAACCAAAGACGCTTTTAGATCTTTTGTTATATTGTATGCAATGTTGCCGTCAAATACTGCATACCTTCCTGTTTGATGTTCATGAGATTTATCATCATATCTTGTGCCTATATACCTGCCGTCTAAATGCAGCGTTAGCTTACTAATCGGTGAATAATCTACATAGCCTGTTGTTACACTGTATGGAATACGGGCTGATTGCATATTTGTATTTGGATCAGTGCTATCAGTATATGTGTAGTTTGCGCCAATTTCAATTTGCTTTATTGGCCTAAACTTTACATAAGATTCAATGCCTGTTGCTACAGTGTTCCCTGGCACATTTTCATAAGTAGACATCCATGTAGTGGGGTTTGTGTAATAAGCTATCCTATCTGTAATTGTTGTTCTAAAGTAAGTAGCACCAAAAGAGACTTTATTGTTAAAAAGGCTTTGCATAAAGCCTATATCCCAGCTTTTTGAGCGCTCTGGTGAAAGATTTCTATTTCCTCCACTAAAAAACCAAGCTGGTACACTACTTGAATATAATTCAAAGAGACTTGGTGCTCTAAAACCTGTAGACCAGTTTGCTTTTAAAATTGTTCCTGTAGGCTCAAACAGATAGCTTGCACCAAGCTTGTATGTGCCATGATCACCGAATGTTTGAAAATGATCTTCACGAAAAGCAGCCTGTAAGTTTAAATTGCCAATACTGGGTAAAAATTCAATGAAAGCGCCCACATTGTCTCGATTTTTACTAAAGTAATTTGGGTAATCCTGGCTCATTCTATCAACTGTATAGTTTATACCACCTACTGTTTTAAAATTTTTGCTAAAAACATACTCTAGCTGTAAATCGCTGCCGTATCTGTAGCCTTTATAGTTATTACTGTAAAAATCGCTTTGTGGCGCTGGTATAACAGGAGGGCTAGGGTAGCTGTAACTATCTTTATAATACCTTAAATGTTGAAAGTAATAAGTATCCAACTTCAGCGTTAGATCATTAAAAGTCTTTTGTGCATAAAGTTTTGTTAAATAACTTTCACTGTCTTCTCTGTATGATTTTCCTGGATACGTTGTGTTTAACCACGAGCTATTATCTGGAACATAGTAAGTTGGGCTATATTGATCCATATAATTTTGTGTCTTTTGTGCATTAAGAAGCAAACCTATTTTAAAATCATTCAAATCGTATTCTAGTCGTGAATTAAAAGCTGTTTGATGATACCCATCCTGCTTGCCCCCATAGGAGTATGATTTAGTTTGAGGGTTGTAAGAGTTTGTTTTTGAGGTACCAGATGTGTCAAACCTTGTACCGTCTAAATAAAAAGAGAAATTGTTAACTTTTCCAGAGTACGATAGATTTTCTGCGTATGTGCCAAAAGACCCATACATTTGAGTGTATGTGGTATGTGGTTTGCCTTCGCCTTTTTTTGTAATAAAATTAACCACACCAGCAATTGCATCAGCACCGTAAAGACCGCTTTGAGAACCTTGAACGATTTCTACCCGGCTTAAGTTATATGGCAGAAGCGAAGACATGTCAAACTGTGATTGCATCAAAGATGGATCGCCAATATTTACGCCATCCATTAAGTATTTTGTATAATAACTATTAAGCCCTCTCATATAAAATGAGGTTTGACCGCCAAACGGACCATTTGATGAAATTGATACACCAGGCAGACCGTTTAGCGCATCTTGAGCAAACAATGCACCAGAGTTTTCAATTTGTTTTTGTGTTACAACCTGTGTGTAAGAAGGCGTTTGAGCAATTTGTGTTTCAACTTTAGAAGCTGTTACCACTACATTTTCATCTGCCCATGAAAAATGATACAAAACTCCCATAAGCAACAAACCCATCAAGATTTCCTTTAACATATAAAGCCTCCTATATAAATGTTTACAATCTTTTTAGCAGAACTCCCGCTGCGTTAAAAAGATAGTTTTGTTATGCAAGTAGGTCTTCCGGCTAAAAGGTATTGTGCTAAAAGCGCCTTCCCACCATTTGGCAGTGACTTAATGCTTAGCACGAACCTTAACACGGCTGCGGGTACAGCGAGGGAATCTCACCCTTCTTCCCTTGAACTTGCAACAGTTTTATTTTTAACATATAGTTGAGTTTTTGTCAATTAGTTAAAAAGTAAATTGCAAAATAGTGTTGAAAAGGCTTGATTAAATATTGAAATTTTATATACTAAAAAGCGGAGGTTTCATGGACAAAAAACTTTTGCAGGATAAAATACAAAAGCTAAAAAAAGAAAAAAACGCAATAATTCTCGCTCATTATTACCAAAGGGATGAAGTTCAAGAAATTGCTGATTTTATTGGCGACTCTTTGGCATTATCAATAGAAGCTTCAAAAACTAATGCCAGTATGATTGTATTTTGCGGTGTTAAGTTTATGGCTGAGACTGCAAAAATTCTATCACCAGATAAAAAAGTATTGTTGCCTGTTTTAGATGCAGGTTGTCCTTTGGCTGATATGGCAACTGCTGAAAATGTAATGAAAATAAAAAATGAGATTGGTGATGTAAGTATTGTTTCTTATGTTAACACTAATGTTGATGTAAAAATGATCTCAGATATTTGCTGCACATCTGCGAATGCTATTAATGTAGTAAAAAGTCTTGAGTCTAAAAAAATACTTTTTGTCCCTGATAAACACCTTGGGGTCTATGTAAAGAGAAATGTTAGTGATAAAGAAATTTATTTATTTAATGGTTACTGTGCTGTGCACGATAGTTTTAATCGGAAAGACATAGAAGACTTGCTGGTAAAATACCCTAATGCAGAAGTTTGTGTTCACCCAGAATCGCCTTTAGAGGTTATTGAATTAGCCGATTTTGTGGGTTCAACTGCTGGGATTATAAAATACTGCATGGAAAGCAATTCAAAAGAATTTATAATAGCAACAGAAAGCGGTATAGTATTTGAGCTAAAAAAGCAGTTACCTGATAAAAATTTTTACACTTTAGGCACAAAGGCCATTTGTGTAAACATGAAAAAAACTACGCTAAAAAATGTTGCAGATGCACTAGAAAACGAGATTTACGAAATAGATCTTACAGATGAGCAGATCCAAAAAGCAAGAAAACCTATAGAGCGTATGATAGCAATCAAAAGACAATGAACAAGCTATTTTTAGAAGATTTATTAAAATCTTACCTATTAGAAGATATATACTATGCAGATGTAACAACAGAAAGCATATGCAAAGGTTTAAAAGCTAAAGCGCTAATTAAGGCTAAACAAGATTTTATTGTTGCAGGCTTAACTTTTGTAAAGCCTATTTTTGATGTTTTAAAAGAAGAGGTCTCAATAGATTTTTACGCTCAAGATGGTCAGTTTGTTAAAAATACCACTGTAATTGCAACTATCGAGGCAAAAGATACTGCGCTTTTACAAGCAGAAAGGCTCATTTTAAACATTATTGGGCGACTATCGGGTATTGCAACAAAAACACACTATTTTAGTCAGCTAATTAAAGATTATAAAGCAAAGATTGTTGAAACGAGAAAAACTACTCCAGGTTTCAGGTATTTTGAAAAGTATGCGGTACTCGTTGGTGGTGGTTTAAATCACCGTATTGGTTTGTTTGATGCAATTTTAATCAAAGATAACCATATAAAAATCGCTGGTAGTATAACAAAAGCAATTGAGTTAGCAAAAAAAACAAACTTTATGAAAAAGATAGAAGTTGAAACATCAAATTTTGAAGAGGTAAAAGAAGCAGTACTTGCAAAAGCTGACGTCATAATGCTTGATAATATGGATATAGATACTATGAGGCTATGTGTTTCGACGTTCCAAGATAAAGCTTTATTTGAAGCATCCGGCAATATAGATGAAAACAACATAATCGAAGTTGCAAAAACAGGTGTAGATTTTATATCAAGTGGTTCTATAATACATCATGCAGTGTGGGTTGATGTAAATATGAAAATAGGTGTGTAAATGAAAATAGCAATTGCACAATTTAAACCAAAGTTAGGAAAAGTAAAAGATAACATCGAACGCATGTTGGATTTTATAGATAAAGCTTTGAACGAAAAGTGTAATTTAATTATTTTTCCAGAGCTTTCTACAAGTGGTTATGCTTTGCGTGATTTAGTTAGTTATGTCAGTATAGATTTAAATAGCAAAGTTTTAGGCAATATTATCCAAAAGAGTGTGTTTTTAGATATTGTACTAGGTTATGCACAAAAAGAAAACGGTCTTTTTTACAATAGTGCAGTTTATTTGTCAAATGGTATTGTTTTAACAAACAGAAAAAAAATATACTTACCAGACTACGGCATGTTTGAAGAAGCTAGATATTTTGCACGTGGTGAGCTCATAGAAACTACACAAACAAAATTTGGCAAAATAAATGTGTTAATATGTGAAGAAGCGTTTCATTTAAGTGTTCATCACTTTATAGAGCAAAGCAAGTCTGATATAACAATTATTATATCCGCATCACCTTTTTGGATTTATGAAAATAAACAGGATAAAAGAAAAATATGGGACAATATATGCAATAATATTTCTTCTTTAACTGGTAATTTTGTTATTTATGTAAACAGAGTGGGTTTTGAAGATGGTGTAGGTTTTTTTGGTGGTTCTTTGGTTTATAATCCATATGGTGAGCGTATTTTTGAGTCTGATTTTTTAGAGGAAAAGCTCTATATTGTTGATTTAGATTTAAACGAGGTTTTGCGCGCCAAAGAATTTATGCCTTTATCAAAGGATAAGAGCTATGGATCCATATAAAGTATTGGAGTTTGGTGAATCTGTAATTGCAAATTACTTAATTGAATTTTTGAAAGATGAGATAGGAAAGGTTGGTTTTAAAAAAGCGGTTGTTGGTCTATCTGGCGGGATAGATTCAAGCTTAGTTGTATATTTACTGAAAGAAGCTTTAGGAAAAGACAATGTGTATGCATTATTGATGCCATATAGATTAAGCAGTAAAGAAAGCAAGCAAGATGCTTTTAAAGTAATAGACGAACTTGGTATACATTATAAAATGCTCGATATAACAAAAATGGCTGATAGCTATATTGAAGAGAGTTTTGATAAAGTTAGAGTTGGTAATATACTAGCAAGAATAAGAATGACTGTTTTGTTCGATCAAAGTTATGATTTAAATGCTCTTGTTGTAGGCACAAGCAATAAAACAGAGCTTTTATTAGGCTACGGCACGTGGTACGGTGATATGGCTTCGAGTTTAAACCCAATAGGCGATTTATACAAAACTCAGGTAAGAATTTTATCAAGATACATAGGTGTTCCAGAAAATATTATCAACAAAAAACCGACGGCTGATTTATGGGTTGGCCAAAGCGACGAGGAAGAGTTGGGTTTTTCTTACGATGAGGCGGATTTAATTTTATACCACTTGTTTGATAAGCGCTTTAGTATTAAAGAAGTTGTGAGTTTGGGTTTTTCAGAGAAAATCGTAAATGGAATTTTTGAAAGGGTAAGAAAAAGTCAATTTAAAAGGCTCCCCCCTATTATAGCAAAGATTAGCCGTCGTAGTGTAAATTGGGATTTTAGGTTTTTGAGGGATTGGGGGCAGATTTGAGCCAGATTAAAAGGGCAGTGTATTTATTAAAAGAATCAAAGTGCACTGTTTGTTTTACGGGAGCAGGTATCAGTGTAGAAAGTGGAGTGCCTTCTTTTAGAGGTGAAGATGGCTTATGGGAAAAGTACAGATCGGAAGAGCGTC
>JBFWJP010000075.1:0-6479 GCA_050253135.1 Desulfurella sp.
CAGGACCAGGTTCACAGTTTGTTGGAATGAACAAAGATCTTTACGACAATTTTGGCATCGTTAAGAATATATTAAAGAGAGCGGATGAATCTTTGTCTTTTTCTTTAAGTAATTTGATGATTAATGGTCCATCTGAAGAGCTTTTATTGACACAAAATGCTCAACCAGCAATACTGACATCTTCAATTGCTGTATATGAGCTAATAAAAAACGAATTAGGTTTTGAGTTTGAGATAAGCGCAGGTCATTCTCTAGGCCAATACTCAAGTCTTGTTGCAGCTGGCTCTATTTGTTTAGAAGATGCAGTGTTTGCTGTTTATAATCGAGGTAAATTCATGCAGGAAGCAGTAAGTGTGGGTGTTGGCGCGATGATGGCTGTAATGGGTAATAATATAAAAAAAATAGAAAATTTATGTAAGGAAGTTTCTAAAGATAGTGAGTTTTACTGCGATGTTGCAAACTACAATGCGCCCACTCAGATTATAGTTTCTGGGTATAAAAAAGGTGTTGAAAGGTTGCAGTCAATTATAAAAGAAAAAAATTTAGGTAAGACAATTATGCTTGATGTGTCAGCGCCTTTTCATTGTAAGTTAATGGAACCTGTTATAGAAAAAATGCAAAAGATTTTAGATCGTATTACAATAAATCCTATAGACAAAATTGTAATCGAAAATGTAAATTCAAGCATTATCAAAACACCTAACCAAATAAAACAATCATTGCTTGAGCAAATAGCAAAGCCGGTAAGATGGGTAGATAATGTAAATAAAGCTTTAGAGTACAATATAAAATCTATAATAGAATGTGGACCAAAAGATACTTTATCGTCTATGTTAAAGAGAAATGTTAAAAATGTAAATATTAGTGGAATTTTTGATTTAAAAAGTTATAATACATTTAGGGAAGTTTATGGGTTACAAAGGTGATGTTGTAGTTATTACTGGAGCTTCAAAAGGTATTGGGGCTTCTATAGCTATAGAACTTGCAAAAAAAGGCTTGAGTGTCATTATAAATTATCACTCAAGTGAAGAAAAAGCGATAGCTGTTAGCGAATTAATTAAAAAAGAACAGGGTAAAAGCGAGATTAAGCAATTTGACGTATCTAATTTTGATGAAGTTGAGAAAGCTTTTGAAGAAATCATTGATAAGTATAAAAAGATTGATTATCTTGTTAATAACGCAGGTATTGTGTCTGATAATTTAATAATAAAAATGAAAGAAGAAGAGTTTGATAAGGTAGTAAGATTAAACCTATACGGTACTTTTAATTGTTCTAAAGTTGCTGCAAAATACATGTTGAAACAAAGGTTTGGTGTGATAGTAAATATTAGCTCAATCATAGGTCTTTTTGGTAATGCGGGTCAATCAAACTATGCCGCTTCAAAAGCTGGTATTATAGGTTTTACCAAAAGTTTAGCAAAAGAGCTGGGCTCAAGAAACATTAGGGTAAATGCAGTAGCACCTGGTTTTATTGAAACCGATATGACTGATGGTCTTAACATAATCCAAAAGAAGTTTTTGACAGATAAAATTGCACTTAAGAGGCTGGGTAGTAGCCAAGATGTAGCTAACTTGGTTGCATTTTTATTAAGCGAAGAGGCAAGCTATATTACAGGTGAGACGATAGGTATAAACGGTGGGCTTAGTATATAAAAATATTGTACAAGGAGGAGTAAATAAATGTCATCTATTGCAGATCAGGTAAAAGAAATCATTAAAGAGCAACTTGGGGTTGAAGAAGAAGAGATTAAGCCAGAGGCAAAGTTTATTGAGGATCTTGGAGCAGATTCTTTGGATACTGTAGAATTAGTTATGGCTATGGAAGAGAAATTTGGTATAGAAATACCAGATTCAGATGCAGAAAAAATTTTAACTGTACAGGACGCAATAAGCTACGTAGAAAGCCACATAAGTAAATAATTATGAGAAAGAGGGTAGTTGTAACAGGCTATGGGATGATATCACCCATAGGCCTTTCTGCTAAAGAAAGTTATAAAAATGCTATAAATGGTGTAAGCGGTATTGACAAAATCACAAAATTTGATGCTTCTAGCTTTGAAGTTCAAATTGCTGCAGAAGTTAAAGGTTTTGAGCCAGAAAACTATGTGGAAAAAAAAGAAGTTAAAAAGTACGATTTATTTAGTTTGTATGCTTTAGCGGCTGCTCAAGAGGCTATAGAACATGCTAATTTAGATTTAGAAAAAGTCGATTTATTTAGATGTGGCGTTAGTGTGGGTTCTGGTATTGGAGGGCTTGGAACAATAGAAAAGTACGAACAAGCTTTGATGCAACGTGGTTACAAGGGTGTATCGCCTTTTTTTATACCCACAGCCGTGATAAACATGGCTGGAGGTAATATTGCTATAAAGTATAGACTAAAGGGCCCAAATTATGCCACAGTTACAGCATGCGCATCTGCGACACACGCAATTGGTTTTGCAGCTCGAAACATAATGTATGGTGATGCGGATGTTATGATTGCTGGTGGTTGTGAATCAACGATTACGCCTCTTGCAATAGCAGGTTTCCAAAACATGAAAGCACTCTCAACTAGAAATGATCAGCCACAAAAAGCATCTAGACCATTTGATTTAGAAAGGGACGGTTTTATTGTTGGAGAAGGAGCAGGTATATTAGTTTTGGAAGAGTATGAGTTTGCAAAAAAGCGCAATGCTAACATTATAGCAGAGCTTGTGGGTTTTGGCATGAGTGATGATGGCTATCATATAACAGCGCCAGATCCAGAAGGCAAAGGTGCAATTTATGCTATGCAAATGGCTTTGAATGATGCTGGATTAAATCCGTGCGACATAGATTACATAAATGCTCATGGCACATCTACATATTTTAATGATAAGATAGAAACACTTAGTATTAAAACTGTATTTAAAGAACATGCGTATAAATTGGCTGTTAGCTCGACTAAATCAATGACAGGGCATTTGCTAGGGGCAGCGGGTGGTGTTGAAGCAGTTTTTAGTGTTATGGTAATCGAAAATTCAATTATACCACCAACTATAAACCTAGAACACCCAGATTCAGAATGTGACTTGTTTTATGTTCCAAATGTGTCCATTGAAAAGCAAGTAAATGCTGTTATGTCAAATTCTTTTGGCTTTGGTGGCGCAAACGCTGTTTTAGTGTTTAAAAAATTTAATGAATAGTGCTGTATTTTTCGATTTAGATGGAACGCTTGTTGATTCAAAGAAAGATTTAGAAAAAGCAGTGGTTCACACTGCTTTAAATCTTAATTTAAAAGTTTTAAAAAAAGAATATATTTTATCGTTAGTTGGAAACGGGATACACAGCTTAATTAGAGATTATTTAGAATCAATTGGTTGCCTTAATTATTATAATCAATTTTTAGATATTTTTTTGTCGTATTACTACGACCACGTGTGCGAGGATAGTTATATATATGATGGTGTTAAAACTACATTGCTGGCTTTAAAAAAGCACTATAAGCTATTTGTTGTAAGTAATAAGCTTGAAGCGTTCTCAAAAAAGCTCTTGTCAGAGATTGGTATAGCTGATTTTTTTGAAGAAATAGTAGGTGGTGATAGTTTTGAGAATAAAAAACCGCACCCCCAACCCATTTTAACTTTAATTGAAAGATATAAAATTAACCCATCAAATTCGATTTTTATAGGTGATAGCGAAAATGATTATTTTGCCTCGAAAGCTTCAAATATTAAGATGGGGTGGGTGAGTTTTGGCTATAAAGATTCATCAATTTTAAAAAAAATTATTCCAGACTTTATTTTTGATAAATTTAAGTATATATTAAATATAGCTTTATGAATTTTGATATTGAAACATATCCTCATATGAATCAATTAAAAAATTTATGTAATAACTATAAAGTAAAGCTATATTTAGTTGGTGGTGCCGTAAGAGATATGCTTTTGAACAAAAAGCCAGCAGATTTTGATTTTTTGATTAGCGATAAAATTGATAATATAGTTGCAACCTTTTCTCAAATAACCGGCAAAAAATATATATTATTTGAAAAAAAAAAAAAAATTTTTAGGTATGTTTTTGACGATTGTACAATTGACTTATCACAGTTTGAGCCCAATAATTTAGAGTCAGAATTAAAAAGAAGAGATTTTACCATCAATGCAATTGCCCTAGATTTGAATACTAAAAGTATAATAGATCCTACAAAAGGTATTGATGATCTACAAAATCATACTGTTAAGCATTCAAATAGTTATATTTTTGACGAAGATCCTATTCGACTAATAAGATTGTTTCGTATTGCTGCCCAATTAAAGTTCGATATAGAAAAAAACACTTTAGAAAAAGCTAAAAATCTTGTTTATCTGATTAACAGTGTTGCAAGTGATAGAATAACACAAGAATTAGAAAAATTTTTTATAATAAACGATACCTATAGTTATATTTTGTTAATGGATAGGATTGGCTTGCTTGATGAGCTTTTCAAAGAATTATCCTATGAAAATGGCTGTATGCAAAGCTCAAGTCATCTATATGATGTAAAATCACATTCTTTAAGCGTGTATAATTTTGTTGAGTGGTCAATTTTAAGGATGAAAAGAATAGTAGGCGAAGAGTGTTTCGAGCATTATTATGGTTATTATAAAACAAATAGAAAGCAAATAATTATTTCTTTGAAATTAGCTGCTATATTTCATGATTGTTCAAAACCGTTTGTAAAACAAGTTGTTGGTGATGAAATTTCATTTAAAAATCATGAAATTTACAGTGCAGAAATTTTTAAAAAGTATGCCAAAAAATTCAATTTTCAAAGAAAGATTACGCAGATTACAACATTTTTGATTTTAAACCACATAGAACCAGCTAGACTTTTTTTAAATTGGAAAAACAATGCTTTAACTGATGAGTTGTTGTACGATTTTTTTGATAAATTTAGTATTAATGGTGTTGATCTTTTGATTTTTGCTTTGGCAGATACTTTAGCTAAAGGAAAAATTAGAATGATAAACAGAGAGATATTTATAGATTTTCTCAAGGATATGACATGTTTTTACTTTGAAAGGTATGTAAATTTTTTAAAGGTCCCACAAATTTTAAAAGCAGACGAATTAATTGAATTAGGTATTGAAAACAAAAAACTTGCTACAGTGATTAAACTATTAAAGAAAAATGTTTTTCTGCACAAGATTAAAACAAAAGACGATGCTGTCAATTTTGCCAAACAATTTTTATGACAATTTAGCGCAATGGTATATTTATTTCTAATATCTCAAGATGATTGTCACGTTCTAGCTTAACATCTATACGAGATGGGTCAATTTTGACATATTTTGATATTACAGCTATTAAGTCTTTCCTTAAATCTTCTACAAATGGGGCACTGTTTAACTGCCTTTCATGCGCTAAAATTATTTGCAGTCTATCTTTTGCAACATTGGCTGATTCCCGTCGTTTTGTGAAAAAATCTAACAATCCCATGTTTTAATCCCTAAAAAAGCTAAAAATTGTTTGCAAAAAGCCTTTTTTTTCTTCTTTTATTTCGTTAAATTCTACATTGTCGCCTAAAATCCTTCTTACTACATTAAAGTAGGCTTTGCCAGATGGACTATCTTTATGCAGCACTGAGGGTTCGCCCATATTTGTATAACTAATAATATTTTTGTCTTCTGGTATAATGCCAATAAGCGGTATACTTAGGATCTGCAAAACATCGTCTGTATTTAACATATCGCCGTTTTTAACCAACAGTGGGTTTATTCTGTTTATAATTAGTTTTATGTTTTTTTTCTCGTTAGCTTCAAGTATACCAACCACTCTATCTGCATCTCTAATGGATGAAATCTCTGGTGTTGTAACAATAAATACTTCATCTGCTGGCACCATAGCATTTTTAAACCCACCTTCTATACCAGCTGGCGAGTCTAAAATAATAAAATCAAATTCTTCTTTTAACTCTTGAGTTAACTTGACAACTTGCTCAGGTTTCACAGCAGATTTATCCCTTGTTTGGGCTGCAGCTATAAGGTATAGGTTTTCTGTTCTTTTATCCCTAATAAGAGCTTGATTAATTTTAGCTGCATTTTCTATCACATTTACCACATCATAAACGATTCTGTTTTCTAAGCCCAAGATCATATCAAGGTTTCTAAGGCCAATATCAAGATCAATTGCAACACACTTTTTCCCTGCAAGCGCAAGACCAAGTGCAATATTAGCACTAGTGGTAGATTTTCCTACACCACCTTTCCCAGATGTAATTGTAATTACTTTCCCCATTTAGTTACTCCATTTTGTAATTTAACCATTCTTTATAGTCTAATACAATAATTTGAGAATTTTCAACAAATGCAACTTCTGGTTCTTTTTTGTAGCCATTTTTGATTTTATCAGGTGCTTTTGCTAGTAAATCAGATATACGAATCTGAGGACTGTTAAGTTCAAATGCAAAAACAAAAGCATCTTTGTTGCTTTGAAAGCCTGCATGCGGTATGCCTTCTAATGTACCCAACACTAGTATA
>JBFWJP010000076.1:0-6434 GCA_050253135.1 Desulfurella sp.
ACAAAAGTTACATTTTTGAACCAACGCATGGTTCACCTCCCAAGTATAAACTTTAATTAATTTATAAATTAATTTTAGACTTTTGTCAATAAGTTTTGCTTAGATTGATTTATGGTTATATAAATATACCTTATTAAAATATAATTACAGTAATGTAATAATTTTTATTTAACTCAATAAATTATAAGTTAATAATATATTGACTTTTATTAAAAAATTTGATAATTATTTCAAAATTATTAAGGAGGATTTATGAAAACTTACAAACGCTATCACCCGCTTGTATGGGTACTAGTTATAATACCTATTTTAATTTTATCTTTTGGGATACCCTATTACAATAAAAATGATATTGTTTTTGGGCTTAACTTTATGTCATTTTTTCTTATTGTTATGGATATTGTTACAATCATATTAACTTTTATAGCTTACACTATCGAACAAAAAACTAGTCAAAGGAGAAAGAAATGAATGTGTTAGAATTGGCTATTATGCTTATTTTTATTATCATAGTAGGTATAGTGGGTTTTTATGCAAGTAAATTTAAACCATCTCTAACAAACGATATTACAGAGTGGAGCTTAGGTGGTAGGCATTTTGGTACATTTATTGTGTGGTTTTTGATAGGTGGTGATGTGTATACAGCATACACGCTAATTGCAGTACCTGGGTTAGCATATGGGGCTGGTGTGTTAGCGCTATTTGCTACATCTTACGTTATAATGACTTACCCAATAGTTTTTTTAACTATGCCAAGATTATGGAATGCTGCAAAAAGGCATGGATTTATTACAGCAGGCGATTATGTGGAAAAAGTCTTTGACTCAAAAACACTTGCATTAATAGTGGGTATTGTAGGTATTTTGGCAGAGCTACCCTACATTGGACTGCAGATTTTTGGTATGAATTTTATGTTAAGTGTTACGCATGTACCATCAAGCATCACGATTATCATATCTTTGCTTTTAGTTATGGGATTTACGATTTTTAATGGCCTAAGAGCCCCTGCTCTAACGGCATTTATAAAAGATTTTTTTGTTTGGGTAATGGTGTTATTTTTAATTATATATATTCCGATACATTATTTTGGCTCAATCGGACATATGTTTAGCTGGTTTAACCAGCACTATCCAAAAAAGTCTGTGCTTAGGCCGGCACAGATTAGTGTATTTGGTACGCTTGCGTTTGGCTCCGCTGCTGCTTTGTTTTTATATCCACATGCAATAACGGGTGTTTATTCGTCAAAAAGCGCAAATACGGTAAGAAAAAATGCCATTGTACTGCCTATTTATAATATTATGCTGCTTTTAATTACACTGTTGGGTTTTGCAGCACTTTTTGTAGTACCTGGCTTAAAAAACCCCAATATGGCTTTCCCGATGCTAATTTCTAAAACATTTGGACCCATTCTTACAGCACTAATTGGTGCGATTATAATACTTGGCAGTATGATTCCTGCATCAATTATGTCTATTGCAAGTGCAAATTTATTTACAAGGAATATCTATAAAAATTTAATAAACCCTAATATAAGCGACTTTACAGAAAAAATTATTAGCAAAGTATCTGTTGCAGTCATAATACTGCTTGCTTTATACTTAAGCCTTGCTATGAGTCCTTCATTTATAATAACTTTGCAGCTAATGGCTGGATCCTGGATAGTGCAATTGTTTCCTTTAGTATTCTTGCCGCTTTTTACAAATAGGGTTTCAAAAATTCCAGCAGGGATTGCAACTGTTGCTGGTATATTGCTTACAACTTATGTTTTATATCTTGGGCACTTTAAGTTAGCTGTTTACAAGGGCATATGGGTAGGACTATACGGTATTGCAATAGAAGTTGTAATTTTATTAGTTTTGACTTTTCTGTTTAAACCAATGTCAAATATTAGCCTTGATGATTACTTAGACGATTAATTTATAAGCCCAAGAAAGCTTGCTTTACCTGGGGATTTTCTAATAAATCCCCACCGCTTCCTGATAAAACAATTTTGCCTTCTGATAGCACATAAGCATTGTCTGCAATGGATAGAGATAAATGGACATTTTGTTCAACAAGCAACATAGCAATGCCTTTTTCTTTTAAACTGTTAATAATACTAAAAACCTCTATTGTGAGTTTTGGCGATAAGCCTAAACTTGGCTCGTCAAATATCAGTATTTTAGGGTCTGCCATTAAACCCCTTGCGATTGCTACCATCTGCTGTTCTCCGCCTGATAAACTTTGGGCCTTTTGGTTAATCCTTTCGGATAGTTTTGGGAACAAACTAAATACAAAATCTAAATTTTGTTTGTATTTATCTTTGGCTCGCTTTAGGTAAGCACCCATTTGTAGATTTTCAAGAACGCTCATTTCGCCAAACAGCAGTCTGCCTTCTGGTACCATTATAACACCCATTTGTGCTCTTTTATGGGCTGATAATCTGGTGATATCTTTTCCATCAAATATAATAGAGCCACTTATTGTGGATATAATGCCTGTTATTGCTCTAAGCAGTGTCGTTTTACCTGCACCATTTGAGCCAATTATTGTGCATAAGCCGCTGCATGTTTTAATGCTTACATCCCATAATATTTGAATTTCGCCGTAGCCAGCGTTTAGGTTTTTTACTTCTAGCACACAACTCATTTTTCACCTACCAGCTGCAGAGCAAGTTTTGGATCACCCAAATATGCTTCTATGACTTTTTGGTTATTAGAGATTTCTTGTGGAGTGCCTTGTGCGATTTTTTCTCCTGAGTCTAATACCATAATTAAATCGCTTATTTTCATAATGGCATGCATTAGATGTTCTATAATTATAATAGTGATACCGTTTTGTTTTATTTTCAAAATTATCTCTAGCATACTATCTACCTCTTTGGGGTTTAGACCGGCTAAAACTTCATCTAAGAGTAAAATTTCAGGTTCATTAGCAAGCGCTCTTGCAAGTTCTAATCTTTTTTTAAATGCAACATTGAGCTGATTTGCCAATGTAAACATTTTAGTTGATAACCCTACCAAGTTTATTACATCTATTGCGACCTTTTGCGCTTGCTTTAAATTGTAGTTTTTTTTACCAAAACAGGCTCCTACCATTACATTTTCTATAACCGTTAACTCACCTAAGGGTTTGACAATTTGGTGAGTTCTAGCTATTCCAATACGAGCTCTTTTATGTGGGGGCAGTTTTGTTATATCTTGACCTTTAAAGTGTAGCGTACCTGTTTGAGGTTTATAAACACCGCTTATTATATTGAATAGTGTAGTTTTGCCAGCGCCATTTGGACCAATAATGCCGAAAATAGATTTTTCTTCAATTTCAAAAGATACATTGTTGACAGCCACAAGACCGCCAAAGGACAATTTTAAGTTTGTTCCTTTTAAAATCATTCCAGTACCTTCCGTAGACTTTTGAAATACTTTGTTAAAAAACCAACTATACCGCCTGGAGCAAACTGAACAATAATTAGCAATATTAGGCCGCTAACGGCAGATGTAAGTCTTTAACGTAGGGAAGCACAAGCAAAACTCCCTTTATTTTTTCATAAATAAGTGCACCCAAAGCGCTTCCTGCTACACTGCCATACCCGCCAAGCATTACCATAACAATCATCTCAATGGATTTTACCAGGTTAAAAGCACCAGATGGTTCAATATTGCCGGCCTTAAAAGCAAATATGCCACCTGCTATTGCAGGAAAAAAAGCAGAAATAGCGTAAGCCATAGATTTATACGATTTTGTTTTTATGCCAAGCACAGAGCTTGCATCCTGATCTTCCCTAATGGAAAAGAGTCCAAGACCAAATTTAGATTTTTTTATGTAGTAAGCACTAATTATGCTAAAAACCGTTAAAATTCCCATTAAATAGTACGATAGCCATATAGCTTTAATTGCGCCGCCGTATTTATCGTAGATGCTAAAATCAAAGTACAATCCCATTGCTCCACCCAAGAAAGGAATGTTATTAATTAGACTTTTTATAGCCTCATTGATACCAATAGTGGCGATTGCAAAAATTGCGCCTCTTAGGCTGAGCACCGCCTGACCTAGAACAAAAGCTACCAAAGAGGCAAAGGCACCCCCTATGAGTATTGAAAAAACAAGATTCAATTTGTAAGCATAAATTAAATAAAACGATGTATATGCGCCGATGCCGTAGTATACAATATGACCAAAGCTTACATATCCAGTATATCCCATTATAATATTCAAGCTAATAGAAAGCGTAATGCTAAGCAAAATTAAAAATATTGTTTCTCTAAGCATCACATTATTTGTTAATATTGGATAAATAATCAGTACTATAAGGGTAGGCAATAACCAATAGAGCGTGTATCCTTTTTGCATTATCGCCTCCCCCAAAGACCACTTGGTTTAATAAGCAAGATTATTACAAGTATAGTAAATTCTATAAAAGGCATATAGTCAACAGGTATTTTTAAAGTTAAGATGTTTTCCAATAAGCCTAAAATGAGGCCGCCTAAGATAGCACCAGCAGGGCTACCAAGTCCACCAAGCACGCAAATTACGAAACTTTTTAGCTCATAAACACTACCAGACAAAATTGTAAATGGAAACAAAGAGGCAATTAACGCACCAGAAACGGCTGCAAAAGCAACCCCAATACCAAACGAAATGGATAAAACAAGTGTCGTATTGATGCCGTAGAGTTTAGAAGCAGTAGGGTTTTGAGAAACTGCGCGTATAGCTTTACCCAAGGATGTTTTAAATAAAAATAAGTAGAGTAAAGCAGCTAACAAAAGTGAAATAACCCCTACAATAATGCGTGCATACGATATGCTAGAATAACCAAGCGTAAATGAACCCATATTTGTATCAATCGCCCGTGGATTTGTTGTAAAGAAAAATGTTCCAAGGCCAATAATTATAAGACTTAAAGCATAGGTAGATAAAAGCGTGGTTAATTCTTTTTCATTTAATACCCTGTATAAACTTACAAAAAAAGCCACCACGCCTACAGCTAAACCTCCTACAAAGATAGGGATTAGCGCCGTATAAACGGAAAGCCCTATTAACTTTGCAGATAAGTAAGCTGCAAACATACCTAAAGCAATAAAAGCGCCATGTGATAAGTTTATTACTTTCATTACGCCCCATATAAGGTTTAGGCCTAATGCGGCTATCGCATAGGCCAAACCTATTAAAATACCATTAATAATTGCGTTTACCCAAACTAACATAACAACTTACTTTTTAAATTTGGTGCTGTATGGGAATACAAGTTTCGCGTTAGCTGCAGACAATGGCCATACAATTTCTTTTACTAATTTATTATCGGATTTTAACCATTGCAGGTAGACCATCTCGTGCCCAATTTGCAAACCATGGTATTTGCCTTGAGCAAATTTTATCTGACCGTAGAATGTCATGATGTTCATTCTATCAAGTGCCTGTTTTACTTTATTAGAATCCAACGTGCCTGTTTCTTCAATGGCTTTTTGTATTACAAGGGCTGATGCAAAACCACCCGCTGCATGGTAGCCTGGCTCTGGGTGGTAGGTGTTTTTATATGTATCCGTAAACCATTTATCGCTTGGACCGTAGTAAGGCAGGCTTAATTTTTTAGCATTTTCTTGTGAGTAGGTAACTTCTGGTTCCCACTGAGAAGGAGCGGTTACATACAGTGCCGCTTCGCCTATTTCTGTAAATTTAGGTACAGCAGGTGCAACAATTAGGGATATTAATTTTAGTGGGATTTTTTGCTCATAAACTTGCTTTGCAAGTGTCTCACCATCGGCAAAGTGACCTCCACCAATCAAAGCATCAGGCTTCAATGAAGACATTTTGTTTAAAAATGCGCTAAAGTCTGTGGTGTTTGGTGTGTAGGCTTCAAACATTACAACATTAAACCCGTTTTTTTGTGCATAAGCTTTTGCCGCATCGCACACCGCTTTTGCAAATTCACTTTGCTCGTAAATAATTGCAACCTTTTTAGCTTTTGGATCGTGTTTTTTAAGCATATCTAAAGCGCCAGTTAGGTACCTTGAAGCGGGTGTGTACATCTGATATACCACAGAAAAACCTTTAGCAAAGATATCATCTGCTGCAGCGCCCGTACTTATCATTATTTTGCCGTATTGTTGGGCAATAATAGCTGCTGTGGCTGTTAGGTCTGAACTGTATGGGCTGATTAAAAAGTCAACTTTATCATCGTTTATTAACCTTACATAAAGCTGCTGAACGCGCTCTTTGTTGCTTTCGTCGTCGTAATATTTAAGCGAAACAGGCAGCTTTTTACCAATAGACTTTACGTAAATACCGCCGTTTTTATTAACATCGTTAGCCCACATTTGAAGGCCTTGTAACTGAGCTTTTGATTCCGCATTTAGTTTGCCCGTTAAGGATGTCGTAAAACCAATTAAAATTTTGTCCTTTGCGAAAGCTTTAGTTGTAAGCATGGCAAAGGCAACAACCATCAAAAATACAAGCAG
>JBFWJP010000077.1:0-6403 GCA_050253135.1 Desulfurella sp.
GCTTCTCTTGTAAAATTTAACTCTCCATTTTTGTTTTTATCAAACTCACAACCCCAGCCTATTAACTCTATTACTCTATCTGGGCCTTCTTTAACCAAAATTTCAACACTTTTTTTACTGCAAAGACCAGCACCTGCAATAAGCGTATCTTTTATGTGTAAGTCAAAATTGTCATCTTTTGATAAACAAACCGCTATGCCACCCTGAGCGTAGTTTGTATTTGACTCTTTTGCACTGTCTTTTGTATATATGGCTATATCAAGACCTAAGGTGTTGAGTTCAATAGCAGCCCTAAGACCAGCGACTCCACTACCTATAACGATACAATCTCTCACTTAACTACTCCTATTTTTGTTTTTGAGTTAGGTGGCACTATGTCTGTTTTTCTTCCGCAACCTCCAAGTACCAGACTCAACAATATAAGCACAATAATTAATTTTTTCATAATATTGTTTTATTTAATTTGTAGTGTATTGTCAAGAAATTTGTTTGCTATATTGGTTTAAAAATATCTAATAGCTAGTAATTTTACATTTTTTGTTTCATTTTCAATTACTAAAAATTTAAAAGTTCAACCTGCCAATCTTGATTCACCCAAAGACCAATAATTGTTACATTCTTAAACCAACTCAAAATTAACTTTATGCTGTCTTTTATCTGATTAATCTGGGTTTCTTTACTGGATGGGTTGCCTGCACAATCATAATGACCAACTACAGCTATTACGCTTGATCCGTGTTTTTCAATTGAAACGGCAAGTCTTGCTTTAATAGATTCTACCAAACAATCGTTTTTATTGTCTGCGAGTATTTTTATTGGACCAGGCTCTGTAATCATATCAACAAATTTTGCGCTATAGCGTTGTTTCATCCAGTTTATTACTGGCTCTTGGACCCTGCCATCCATACAATTAACTGCACTTACAAATTCCATATACCCTCCATGAGTTAATTTTAACCAAAATATACAAAAATTTAATAAAATTTCAAATATTTTTTATATAATATTAAAATTTGTAAGCTATGGTTATTTTAATTACTTATTTTTATAGTAAAAATAAATTTAAAATAAACAAAACTTATATAAAAAAACGTATCTGTATTGACTTTTTTAAACAAATCTAATATACTTAATCAAAACTAAATTTGTGGATGTAAGATGAATATAACGCCTGTTTTAGAAGATTATTTAGAAAGAATACTTATCATGCAAGAAGAAAGTAAAGTAGTAAGGGTAAAGGATCTAGCTAATTACTTTAAGGTGAAAGCGCCCTCTGTTGTAGATGCAGTTTCGAAATTAAAAAAAGATGGGCTTGTTGAGCAAGAGTCATACGGGTTTATTGTACTTACGCCAAATGGTAGGGAGCTTGCCGAAGAAATTTACAAAAAGCACCTTCTTTTAAGGGACTTTTTGCACAAAGTGCTGTATTTGAATGAAGAAATTGCAGAAGATGATGCTTGCAAGATTGAGCACTATCTGAGCAAAGAAACAATTGAGCATATATTAGCGTTTATGAATTTTATCAAATGCAGGGATGGTTTTCCAAAGTGGCTTAATAATTTTTATTATTTTATCGATACAGGCCAAAGACCTTTAAATTGTAAGTGTGAAGACAAATAGGTTTTTTCAATTAGTATCTAATTGACAAAATAAGAGCGTTTTGTTATATTAATGTAGATTTTTTTGCGAGCGTGGCGGAACTGGTAGACGCGCTAGACTTAGGATCTAGTACCCAAAAGGTGTGGGAGTTCGAGTCTCCCCGCTCGCACCATTGATTAACCATTAATTAAAAGTATGATTGATTTTGTTATATTAGCTATATCGGCTATAACAGTAAGTGCAGTAGTTTTTGTTTTGTTTAAACTTTCAAAACTAGATTCCTTTTTTTTAAGACTAGAACAATTAAACAACTCACTGAATCAGATTGAAACGAGTTTAAAAGACGAATTATCTAGAACCAAAAACGATATAAATTCAAATTTTAATATGATGCTTAACAATAATGATAAGCTACTTGGTGCACTAAGTAGAGAAATAAGAGAAAAAATGGAAAATATCGAATCAATTGTTTCTAAATCACTTATAGATATTTCTCTAAAGCATGAAAAACTCATTACATCCAATGAAGATAAGCTTGAAAAGTTTACACAAGAGCTAAAACTACAAACCCAAACTATAGATAAAAATTTGGACAATATAAGACACATAGTGGAAGACAAATTAGAAAAAATTAGACTTGATAATGAAAATAAGTTAGAGCAGATGCGCAATACTGTCGATGAAAAACTTCATGAATCGTTAGAGAAAAAATTAGGTGAATCTTTTAAGCAAGTCAGCGAAAGGTTAGAGATGGTCCATAAGGGCCTTGGTGAAATGCAGGCGCTAGCAAACGGTGTAGGTGACCTTAAAAAAGTTTTAACAAATGTAAAAAATAGGGGTATTTTAGGAGAATTGCAGCTTGAGAAAATACTTGATGATATATTGAGCCCAATTTTTTACGAAAAAAATGTTAAAACAAAACCCAACAGCACTGAGGTGGTTGAGTTTGCTATTAAGTTGCCGGGAAATCGTGACAATGAAATTATGTGGCTGCCTATAGATTCTAAATTCCCTATTGAAAATTATCAGCGCCTATTAGAATATTATGAAACAGGCCAGATCAATCAGATTGCTAGCACTCAAAAGGCACTTGAGCAGAATATTAAGCAATTTGCAAAAGATATAAAGACCAAGTACATTGAGGTTCCATACACCACAGATTTTGGCATAATGTTTTTGCCTTATGAGGGTTTGTATTCTGAAGTATTGCGCATTGATGGTTTATTTGAATCCATAATGAGGGACTATAGGGTAGTAATAACAGGTCCAACTACTCTAGCAGCATTTTTAAATAGTTTGCAAATGGGTTTTAGAACACTAACAATTGAAAAAAATGCTCACAAAATAATGGAAACGCTTACACAGGTTAAAAAAGAATTTGAAAAATTTGGCGATGTCTTAGAGAAAGCCCAAAGTAAAATAAAAGCTGCAGATAAAGACTTAGAGGATTTGGTAGGCGTTAGGACAAGAAAAATACAGCTTGCTTTAAAGGATGTTCAAGCGCCCAACAATGACTTTTTGCCATTAGATGATAGTTAATTTTATACTTGACAAAATAACAAAAAGTAGTATAGACTAACCTAATAAATTAAAAAAAGGGGGAAAAATGGGCACAAAGATATCGGAGTTTTTTGAACATATTGAACCGTCGTGTATTAGGAAAGCGGGTATTGTGTTTAGCCAAAGACAGTCTCAAAACCCAGCTGAAAACATAAAAGCCATAAATGTAGCAATCGGTAATGTATCTTTACCAACGCATCCGGCTATGCTTGAGAGATTTTTAAACCCAAAAGACGAAAATCTAATTAAAGGTATCTGGCGCTATACACAAACAGAAGGTATTGATGAAATAAATGATGCATTTAAAAATATCATAAGATCCTTTTTAAAACCAGAATGTAAACCAAACCTTTATAGTTTAGTTGATACTGGTGGCTCTCACATAATGAAGCTTGTAATGCTTGGTGTTTGTGGTAAATCCTCAAGCGGCGAAAAACCACTTTTAGTTTTAGATCCTGTTTATACAAATTATGTATCAATAGGTGAAGAGCTAGGTATAAATGTTATATCTGTAAATAGAAACTTAACGCCTGATGGGGTATTTAGTGAAGTCAGCATAGATTATTTAGAAAATCTCATAGAAATGTATAAACCAGGCGGTATGCTTATAATTCCATACGATAACCCCTCAGGTACATTAACCACACAAAAACAAATTAACGAGTACGCCAAGATGTGCATGAAGCACAATATATTTTTGATTAGTGATGAAGCCTACCGTGGCCTCTATTATGTTGATGGGATTGATTATGCACCTTCAATATGGAATATCTCAGAACAAGATGTGAAAGGTATTGAAAGTGCAGGTATAAGACTAAGCATAGAAACGCTTTCTAAAGTTTTTAATGCATGTGGCTTAAGAATGGGTGCTTTAGTTACAGATAACAAATTGTTTTTTGAACAAGCACGCGCTGCTAATACAACGTATCTTTGTCCGTCTGCAATAGATCAGTACATTGGGGGTGCTTTAGCGCATGAATCTGCAAGGGACCTTCAAAATTGGGTTAAAAATTTAAGAGAGTACTATAAAAAAATATTAAAAAACCTATATATAAACTTTAAAAAACTTGACCCAAATATTATAGTAACTCAGCCTCAAGCTTCTATCTACTCTATTGTTGATGTTAGAAATATTGTAATGCCTGATTTTGATATGGATGATTTTGTAATGTATTGTGCTAATGAAGGTTTTGTTGAAGTATCTGGTCAGAAATTGACACTTTTAGTTGCTCCTGTTAGAGGTTTTTATAAAAATCAAAATGTTTTTTCTAACACTCAAGCAAGGATTGCCTGCATTGTTAGTGAAAATGAAATGGAACTTGTACCTTATTTGTTTGTTGAGTTGATAAGACAATACGAGCAAAAAAGGTTAATGGGTTTAAAAGTTTCTAATCTCTAAAGCTTTTTAGGCTTTAATGTGCTTTGTAATTATCCCGCCAGTTGCTTGAGAAATGGGGTGCACTATAATAAATGCACCCTCATCCATATCAAAAATTAATTTTTTTAATTTTATCATTTCTAATCGCGTAACAACACATGAGAGAGATTCTTGTTCTGAACCTGTGAAACCTCCATATGTTTTATAAACCGTTACACCTTTTTTGAATTCGTGAATAATCATATCTTTAATTTCTTGGCTTTTGTCCGATATAATGATCACATTATTGTATTCTTCTATGCCATATATAATAAAGTCCATTGTTTTGTAAGCACTAAAGTAAGCCAAGATTGAGTATAGCGCTTTATCAATACCTAAAAAAAATGAAGCACTGATAAATATCAGTATATTTAAAAATAGTATAATATTGCCTACAGTTATAGATAATTGTTTGCCTAAAACTACAGCCATTAACTCAGTGCCATCCGATATACCGCCATTTTTTACAACCAAGCCAACTCCAGCACCCAAAAAAAATCCGCCAAATGCAGCACTTAGCAATTTATCATTCGTAATAATTGGAAAATTGATAAAAAATACAAAAAAACCTAATAATAAAATAGCAAAAATACTTTTTATCATAAATAATCTTGAGATGCTAAAATAGCCAAATATCAAAAACGGTACGTTCAGGATAATTATTAGCAAGCCTAAATCAATATGCGCTGCAAAATGAATCAACATTGAAATGCCAGTTATACCACCATCTATAAATTCATTTGGTAGTAAAAAACTTTTTATACCAAAGCTTTCTACTAATACACCAAAGGTGATTAAAGAAAAACTACTTAAAATATTAAGAAGATTGTTTTTACTCAACTAATCCTCTGTTTGACTCAATTTCTTGGTCTGATCTGCAATTAATAGTGCATTAATGAGTTCATCAAGTTCGCCTTCGAGTATTTGATCAAGTTTATATAATGTCAAATTTATCCTATGATCTGTTACGCGCCCTTGTGGAAAATTGTATGTTCTAATGCGCTCTGACCTATCCCCGCTACCAACCTGGGCTTTCCTTGCTTGTGCAATTTGTGATTCTTGTTGGCTTCTGTAAAAGTCAGAAAGCCTTGCATATAAAATTTTCATTGCTTTGTCTTTATTTTTGTATTGAGATTTTTCGTCTTGGCAGGTAACTACAATACCAGTCGGTATATGGGTTATTCTTACCGCAGAATCAGTTGTATTTACATGTTGGCCACCAGATCCAGAGGATCTATATACGTCAATTCTCAAATCATCTGGGTTAATGTTTACTTCAACATCATCAGCTTCTGGCAGTACTGCAACTGTTGCTGCTGATGTATGGATTCTACCTTGAGATTCAGTAATAGGCACCCTTTGCACTCTATGCGTGCCACTTTCAAATTTAAATTTAGAGTAAACCCCTTTTCCTCTAACATTTGCTATTATTTCTTTTATACCACCGGTGTCTGATAAACTTTTTTCTAAAATTTCTACCTTAAAATTATTATTTTCTGCATACCTAGTATACATCCTAAATAAATCTTGTGCAAAAAGTGCCGCTTCTTCACCACCAGTACCCGCTCTAATCTCTAATATTATATCTTTTTCATCTAAGGGATCTTTAGGTAATAACATAAATTTAAGCTCATCCATTAACTGAGAGCTTTTTATTTCAAGCTCTTTTATTTCTTCTTTAGCTAGTTCCCTGAGTTCGCTGTCTTTTAAGAGTTCTTCATTTTGCTTTATCTGGTTTTGAATACTTTTGTATAACCGATATTTTTCAACAACTGGTGCAATTTTTTTAAGTTCTTCATTTAGAGTTCTTAGTTTTTCATAGTTGTT
>JBFWJP010000078.1:0-6396 GCA_050253135.1 Desulfurella sp.
TTTAAATACAACAAACTTTTTTCAAAATCTATTTTTTTGTAAGAGCGAACAATTAAATTATCATTTTCATCTATTATATCATACAAGTTGTGTTTGGTTTTAAAAGGAAAGCTAATGATAGTTTCTTTTGATAAAACGAATGTAGTATTTTGAGATATTTTTACAATACGCCCTTTTGTCATCAAGAATCATTATATACAAATAGTTGTTTTTTTGGAAACTTAAATTATAATAAATATATGAGGTATTTTAGTGTATGCCCACATGATTGCCCTGATGCTTGCGCTTTAGAAATAGAAATTAAAGATAATGTAGTAAAAAGAATCTATGGAAATAAGGATCACCCTTTTACGCAAGGTGTTATTTGCAATAAGACGGCTCATTATAAAGATGTTATTTATTCAGATAAAAGAGTTTTGTATCCTTACAAAAGGGTAGGTTTAAAAGGCACTAATGCATTTAATCGCATTTCTTGGGATGAAGCTATAGAAACTATTGTATCAAAGTGGCAGGGGATTTTAAAAGATTTTTCAAGTGACGCGATTTTACCTTACTCTTATGCGGGTACAGAAGGTGTGCTAAATAACGCTAGTATGGATAGGCGTTTTTTTAACAAACTTGGCTCTGCAAAACTACTTAGGACAATTTGCTCTGCAGCAGGCAGTAAAGGGTTTGAGTTAGCCTATGGAAAAGCTCTTGGAACAAACCCAAGACATACTGTGGATTCTAAACTTATTGTTTTTTGGGGTGTGAATGCGCTTGTAACAAACTTACACCAAGCTGTTTTTGCTCAAAAAGCCCGTCAAAATGGAGCAAAGATTATTTCTATTGATGTTGAAAAAAATGAAACGGCACATTTTGTCGATGAATTTTACCATATAAAACCAGCTAGCGATGGGATTTTGGCCCTTGGTATTGCAAATATAATTATAAACGAAAATTTGTATGATAGTGAGTTTATTGAAAACAATGCATATGGCTTTGAGTCATTTAAAGAATTAGTAAAAAAATACACACCACATATAGTTTGCAAACAAACAGGCATAAGCGAAAAACAACTTAACAAGCTTTCAATTGAATATGCCAACACACATCCTAGCTTTATTAGGATAGGAAACGGTTTACAACATCACTTAAATGGTGGTTTTAATACATGGGCTATTAGTTTGTTGCCAGCTTTGGTTGGTGCGTGGAAATTCAAAGCAGGTGGGGCAATTAAATCAAATTCTGGTTATTTTCCTATAAACAGGAATTTACTTGAAAGGCCTGACTTATTGACATCAAAGCCTAGAACTGTTAATATGGTAGAGTTAGGCAAAGCTTTATCTGATAAAGAAAGCCCAATAAAATCTATTTATGTTTACAACTCAAACCCACTTATTGTAGCTCCAAATCATAATTTAGTAAAAAAGGGTTTTCAAAGAGAGGATTTGTTTGTTGTAGTACATGAGAGACTTTGGACAGATACTGCAATGTATGCAGATATTGTTTTGCCTGCAACGACATTTCTTGAGCATGAGGATTTGTATACTAGTTACTGGCATAATGCAATTGCATTTGCACAGCGCGCGATAGAGCCTTTGGGTGAGTCAAAACCTAACATTGAAGTATTCAGTATGCTTGCTTTGGCTTTTGGTTTTAAAGAGAGCTGTTTTAGGGATAATGCATACGATCTTGCAAGTCAAGCTTTAGATAACGATTACTTTAAAAGCAACAATGTTACACTAGATAGACTCTTAAGAGAAAGATTTATAGTTTTAGAGAGCATAGATTATCCATACAAAAATTCGGCTTACACAAAAAGTGGTAAAATTCAGTTTAAAAATGAAGAAGCAATTGATTTAACTGGCAAAGATTTACCTGAGTGTACTAATTTTTCCACTTCTTATCCTTTTATTTTAATTACTCCGCCAAATAAATATTTTTTAAATTCTACATTTGCACATATCGAACATTTAAGAAAAAAATCACATGCTCCATCTGTAAAAATTAATCCTGTAGATGCTGCGCAATACGGTATAAAAGATAACGATGATGTTGAGGTTTTTAACGACCAGGGTAGCTGTATTTTAAAAGCGGTTGTTTGTGAAGATGTAAAAGAAGGTGTTTTAATCTCAAAAGGACTTTATTGGACTTTTGATTATATTAATAAACAACCCATTAATACACTAACAAGTGATAAAACATCAGATATAGGCGGAGGGGCTGTATTTTTTTCAACGGGGGTAAAATTAAAAAAGCTTTAGCGACATTTTTTTGTTGCAAAATTAGCAAAAATTGTATACTTATAGTTAGATAAACTAAAACGGGAGGGCCAATATATGAAGATGAAAAAATGGTTTCTGGTGCTTTTTGGTTTGCTGTTTGTATCATCATGTTCAACCGTGCAAATAACAAAAACTAACCCGAGTTTGCCAAATGTGCAAATAACTTCAGCAAAAGGCGGTATACAATCCGTTACGCTTACATGGATTCCTATTACAAATCAAAATGTAAAAGGCTATGTGATTTATAGATCGGGTTCGCCTACAGGTAAGTTTGATTTTTTAACTCAAATTAACAACAATCTACAGTCTAGTTATACAGATACAGGTGGTATACTGTCTACTTTAGAAAATAACACTACCTATTACTATAGAATTGCAGCTTTTAATGACGAAGGTGTTGGGCCATTTGCACAAGTATCTGCTACAACGCTACCAAGACCAAATCCTCCAGAAGGTTTAAAAGTAATAAGTGGATTACCTCATAGCTTAATATTGCAATGGAATCCTTCAAACGATATGTCTGTGTCTGGTTACATGATTTATAGAGCTGAGTCTTCCCTGGGCCCATTTAAAGCCATAAAAAGGTTAAATGGCAGGGAAAATACCACATATACAGACCCAGGGCTAAATGATGGCACCACTTACTATTATGAAGTATCAAGCATTAATTACAAAGGTGTAGAAAGTGCCCCAAGCGCTTATGTGTCTGGAATAACGCAGAATAAACCAATCCCTCCTCTATCTTTAAAAGCAGTGCCAACCGGTGCTGGTACAATTACTGTTTACTGGTTTCCAAGCCCCACAAAAAATGTCGCCTATTATGAGATCTACTATGGAAATAGCCCTTCTTCTATGGCTTATGTTGGAAAAGTAAAGTCATCTGTATTGGAATATACTATAAAGAACCTTGAGCCGGGTAAAATTTATCTGTTTATGATAAGATCTGTAGATGCTACAGGCATTAAAAGCCCAGATTCAGAAATTGCTCAGGGAAAAACTTTTTCTGTACCACAAGCTCCAAAAGGCATAAAAGTAGAACAACTTCCAAGTGAAGCAGTTAAAATTGAATGGACTAGCTCAGGTAGCGATATAGCTTATTACAAACTGTATAGAAGGTACTATTTATTTATAACAAATGAGATTGCCAAAGTTCAAGGCACATCATATACGGACGATAAAGTAAAGCCCGATACTACTTATTATTATTGGGTAAAAGCGGTTGACAAGTGGGGTCAGGTTAGTCCAGACTCAGAAACTGTATCGATAAAAACTAGAAATCAATAAATGTTTTGTAAACTAAAAAGCGCATTTTTAGTAGGCATTGAGGCATATGGTGTTGATGTAGAAATTGATAGCTCAAAAGGTATGCCTATGCTTGCTATCGTAGGTCTTGCTGATAATGCAATTAAAGAAAGCAAAGAACGCGTGCGAAGCGCTCTTTTAAATAGCTCAATACCATTTAAAGCAACAAGGCTAACGATCAATTTATCCCCAGCAGATGTAAAAAAAGAAGGCTCTCAATTTGATTTGCCCATAGCAATAGGTATTGCTATGGTAAATGGTGTTGAAGTATCAAAAAACCTCGATGAGTTTTTATTTGTAGCCGAATTGTCACTTGATGGAAAATTAAGGCCGGTAAGTGGTATTTTGCCAATATCTTTATATGCTAAAAATCACAATTTATCGCTTATTATTTCAAAAGAAAATTCTTGCGAAGCTACACTTGCAAAAGCAAACGTCTATGCATTTGAAAATTTATCAGAAGTTATAGGCTTTTTAAATGGTACAATAGATGCACAATTGTGCGATACCGCAAAATCGTTTGAAGTAAGTGAGTATGATGTTGATTTTTCAGAAATTAAAGGTCAGCACAGGGCAATTAGAGGTGCGCTTATTGCTGCAAGCGGGTTTCATAATTTGATGCTAGTAGGCCCGCCAGGTACAGGAAAAAGCATGCTTGCACAAAGAATACCTACTATTATGCCATTTATGAGCGAAAAAGAGATTATAGAAACAACCAAGATATATAGCGTAGCAGGTGTATTAAAAAATAATAGTGTGGTTACCAAAAGACCATTTCGCTCGCCCCACCATACAGCAAGCGATATTAGCTTAATTGGCGGTGGACCCGACGCAAAACCTGGCGAAATAAGCCTTGCGCACAATGGTGTATTGTTTTTAGATGAACTACCCGAATTTAAGCGTAATGTTATAGAAGTACTAAGACAACCTCTTGAAAATGGCTATATTAATGTATCAAGGGCAAAATTTACGATTCAATACCCTGCTAATTTTATGCTGATAACCGCTGCAAACCCTTGTCCTTGCGGCTACTATGGCTCAAAAACAAAAAAATGTACGTGCAGTTTTGATCAAATAAGGCGCTACAGAAGCAAAATTTCTGGACCTTTTTTAGATAGAATTGATTTGTATGTAGAAATGCCAGAGCTGGACTATGATTCAATACAGTCTACCTCTTCTTATACAAGCGCTGAGTTAATGCAAAGTGTTACTGAAGCAAGGGAGATTCAGCATTCTCGCTTTTTAGGTGAAAAAATTTCTACAAACTCTCGGATGGGCCCTAGGTTGATAAAAAAATACTGTCAATTAGAGTATGAAGCTGAACAAGTTTTAAAGCAAGCTATGCAAGTTATGCACTTTTCTATGAGAAGCTATACAAAAATATTAAAAGTTGCACGCACAATTGCAGATCTTGCAAAAAGTGATTTAATTTTACAATCCCATATTAAAGAAGCTATAAGCTATAGGTACATAGAAAACTAAAAGGAGGTGTCATTATGCAAACCTACAAAACCTATATTGGTGGCAGTTTTGTTGAAACAGGTAAATTACTTGATGTTAGAGAAAAATACACAAATGAAGTGTTTGCAAAAGTTCCGCTGTGCGATACAAAAGAGGTGGATTTAGCAGTTAGTGCTGCACAAGAGGCTTTTGAAATTTTTAGAAAAACACCTGCGCATGAGCGCTCACAAATACTAGAAAAAGCAGCTAACCTAATTCTAAAGCGCAAAGATGAAATAGCAACTGTAATTTGCAAAGAAGCAGGCAAAGCCTGGAAGTATTCTATAGGGGAAGTAATAAGAGGCTATGAAACATTCAAGTTTGCAAGTTGTGAAGCCATGCACATACAAGGCGAGACTGTGCCATTGGATGCAAGCGCATCTGGGACAAACAGGGTAGGCTACTACATAAGGGTGCCAATGGGTGTGATTGCAGCTATTACGCCATTTAACTTTCCCTTAAACCTCGTTGCACACAAAGTGGCACCAGCTATAGCATCAGGCAATACAATAGTGCTAAAGCCAGCTTCAACTACACCTGTTACCGCTTTGATATTGGCTGAAATTTTAGAAGAAGCAGGCCTGCCAAAAGGCGTGTTTAATGTGGTAATTGGCTCTGGCTCAAGCGTAGGGGACTACCTTGTATCTCACCCAATAGTAAAGAAAGTAACTTTCACAGGCTCACCTGCAGTAGGTGATTCAATCATTAGAAAAGCTGGTATAAAGAGGGTAACGCTAGAGCTTGGCAACAACTCAGCTACAATCATAGAAAAAGACGCTGATATAGATAAAGCTATCCCAAGATGCATTGCAAGCGCTTTTTCAAACTCAGGTCAGGTGTGCATATCACTTCAGCGCATATACGTGCACAAAGATATAGCCGATGAGTTTACCCAAAAATTTAAGCAGGCAACGGAAAGCTTAAAGGTAGGAAACCCTCTGGATCAAGATACAGAGCTTGGACCTATGATTGATGAAAAAGAAGCGCAAAGGGCAAAGTCTTGGATAGATGAAGCAGTCTCTCAAGGCGCAGAGCTTGTATGTGGTGGAAAAGTAGAAGGCAGAACTTTATACCCTACAGTGCTTAGAAATACGACAAAAGATATGAAAGTTATGTGCATGGAAGTATTTGCCCCAATAGTGTCTATTGTAGAGTATAATAGCTTTGAAGAAGCAATAAAGCATGTAAATGATTCAGACTACGGGCTTCAAGCAGGCATCTACACAAATGATATAAGAAAAATACACTATGCTATAGACAACCTTGATGTAGGCGGTGTAATGATAAATGATACTTCAATATTCAGGGTAGACAATATGCCATATGG